>JAAYIU010000296.1 GCA_012523265.1 Bacteroidales bacterium
AATGGTTAGGAATGGAGATTAGCCAGGAAAGTTTACAGCATTTTTCTGAATTGGAAATCATTTCGCATTGCTTGTACGAAATGACCTTTGTAGGTTTTGAAGAAGAGGAAATACAAAAAGAGCTTAACAGCCTGGAGAAAAGTATTGAAGAGTATAAAAACATGACCGATGAAGAGAAAAAGGCAAATACAATTTCGCTTGAGGAACTTTTGAAAGATTTGGAAAATGATGAAAGTGAAGAGAACTAAAACAAAATGAAGCAAAAATCAAAAAAAAACTAAAAGGTAAATAATGGATAAGTATTTAGGCGACCTGGCAAAATCTATTGTTGCCCTGCAAAAAGAGGCAGTTAAACAGACTTTATTGGTTTACAAACCGAAAGTTGAAATATTAATAAATTCCAACAGCAGCGACAAAAATGCAATTGAACATACATTGGATGCGCTCTGCGAGGTTGCTTTTGACAATGAAGTGTTACTTTTGTTCAAAAAACTATGTCGTTATTATTACAATGTTGACCTGGTGGCAACTGCACAACAGATACAATTTTACAGGGAAATGTGGGACAACGAAGAAAAATAAAGAAAATGCCCGAACAGCAAAACATAGAGTACAAGCAAATATGGCACGACGATTACCTGAAATGGGTTTGTGGTTTTGCTAATGCTATCGGGGGAACGATTTACATTGGCATTGACGACAAAGGAAATGTAACTCACCTGGCCGATTATGCAAAACTTCCGGAAGATATTCCCAATAAAATCCGCAATGCTATGGGGATTATCTGTGATGTGCAGTTGGAGGATAAACAGGGCAAGAAATATATTTCTATCAAAGTCAATCCCTATTCTGTGGCAGTTTCGTTAAGGGGCAGATATTATTATCGCATGGGTAGCACAAAAATTGAATTAACAGGCGTTGAAAACGATGAATATCCTGGTGCAGCCCTTCGTGAAATGCTTGCTCTAAATAAAGCTCTACGAGTTACTGATGAAGGTGGAGCAATAGGTGGTGCAATTGAACAATTTGTAACTAAGTTCGGAACATTGGCTTCCCGAAAAATGACAGATAGCGAGAAGAACAAAGAGATTTTATCGAATAATTCCGGTTTGTTTTTGGAGTATTTCCGGTCTGTTTTTGGGATAAATTCGGAAAGGTTCGGAAAGGTTCGGAAAAGAGTTCGGAAAGACTCCAGGAAAGCTTCAGGAAAGCCTTTGCCAAACTGGTTTTTATTAGTCGAATTGATAACCATTTACCAAAATGTAATTGCGGATGATATTTCTCAAATTATCCGCATATCCGAAAGAACTTTTTATAAGAAATTTTAATGCATTGCAGGAAAAGAAACTGATTGAAAGAATAGGTGAAGAAAAGAGGGTTTCTGGTAAATATTAAAACAGGAAAATGCATTCTGAAAGAGCTATGTGTAAAATATGACTTCAAATATCCCGAAGACAAAATGATTGAATCGGCAAAAATCGTAAAGGAATTGGTTGACGGACAAGCCAAATTCCCTGACTGGAACAAGCGTGGCGACATTAAATCCGCTCTAAAGGTTGGACTCGTTCTCTTGCTCGACGAGTTTGGTTATCCGCCAGTAGAAAGAGATGAAGTTTATGTGGAAATTTTTGAGCAAGCAGAAAACTTTAAGAAACACCAAAACTAATTTTTAACACCGAAAAGTGATTCGATAAATTTGGACTTTGATACGATGAAAAAAAGATTTGCCAACCAGTTGCCTTTTATAATTATAACCTTAGCGGGGATGGCCATTGTGGCTTCATTTTATGGCAGGGTTTTGTTAAACCCCAACGAGATCATTTTTAGCGACAGCGGCGACGGAATAAAAAACTATTTTACCTATGCCTATCACATCAGGCACGACAGTACCTTTACCAGCGTAGAGGGGATGAACTATCCGTACGGGGAGAATTATCTCTACACCGACTGCCACCCGATATTGGCAAACACATTCAAATTATTATCGGCCCAGGCACCCTTTTTCACAACGCATGCTGTCGGGATTTTGAATCTCCTGATGATCCTGTCGGTTTTTTTCACTTTTGTAATTACTTATCTTCTGCTGGTCGAGCTAAAAGTAAACAGATGGATGAGCGTGTTTTTCAGTATCAGCATCACCTTGCTGGCTCCACAAATATTTCGGATGGGCGGTCACCAGGCTTTATCATACAGTGTGGCCATTCCACTGTCGTGGCTCATTACTTTAAAGATCCTGAAAAACCCGCGCAAAATCTACCTTGTCCTGCTCTTCTTAAACAATATCTTTTGGATGTTTATCCATGCCTACCTGGGCATCATTGTAATTTCATTTCTATTCTCGATTTGGCTTTTGCGGCTATTGTTGGACAGGCAAAGGCGCGAAAAGCTCATCGGCTACAGCATGCTCGTGCTGGCGATAGTGCTGCCGGTTATTTTGTTTTATGCGTATGCTGCCCTCACCGATACGCATGCCGGAAGAACCAATAATCCTTCAGGTTTTTTTCTTTACAATGCCGAGTTTGACGATGTTTTGATACCCCATGACAAGCCCTTTGGCCCGCTGCTGAATCGATGGACCGGCGGAATTATCAAATTGCAGTGGGAAGCCTGGGGATATATGGGCCTTTTCAACAGCCTGCTTTTTATTGCTTTGGTGATCATGTCATTATCGGCCATTTTTAATAAAAAAACAAAGGCTTTACTAAAAACCGTTTTCGACAACCGAGCCTTAAATATTTCATTATTTGCATCAATGGTTGTGCTTTTGTTTGCGTTGGGGATACCATTCAAGCAATTTCCAAAACTGCTCGACTGGCTGCCCATATTTAAACAGTTCAGAGCAACAGGCCGGTTTGTATGGCCGTTCTATTTTGCTTTTACATCTTTTGCAGCCTATGTTTTCCAAACAAAAATTTTAGGTATTAAAAATAAAAGGAAGCGGGTTTTCGGGATATTATTTCTTGCTTTGCTACTTGCGACAAGCTATGTCGAGGGATTCTATTATCACAAAAGGGTTGCAGAAAGCATCTCAAAAACGCCTAATTTATTTAATGAGGATTTGTTGACCGAAGAATTTACAGAATCCATCGCCCGCATTAACCCCGACGATTATCAGGCCATAATATCTTTCCCGTTCTATTATCAGGGTTCTGAGACATATAGCCGCCCGCGAAATGACGAAGCTGTCCGCAACTCCCTCATCTTCTCTTACCATACCGGAATCCCAAACGTGTGTGCAAATTTGACGCGCACCTCCATCGAGGAAAGCAAAAGGATAGTTCAGATAGTTACGCCCAATTATTATCCCAAAAAAATTACCAACGACCTTCCCGGCAAAAAGCCATTTCTTATCGTAAAATCAGGAAATAGCTTTACGCAATACGAACAAGCGATTATCGCAAAAGGAAGCCCCATTTATAAAAATGAAAGTTTCGAATTGTTGCACATCGAATTCGAAGATTTATTCAGCGATGACAGAAGCAAGGTGATCAACGATTTTCAGGAAAAGCTGCCCACCCTTGCCAGGCAGGATGCTTTTTATGTTACCAGGCCAGGCTCCGTGCTTTACTACAACAGCTTTGAAAACACGCGCTCCGACACTACCTTCAGAGGGCGTGGTAGTTTTAAATCAATAAAAAAAGGGAAGAACATTTTCGTGGAGTTCCCTCCCAATACCTTTCGGAGTGATAAAGAATATCACTTCAGCATGTGGATGTTTAATGGTGAGCCGGATGCATTGAATTCGTGGTTTAGGGTGATAGTTGAGGAATTTGATGAAGCTAACAACACGTGGCACACTACTACTTTTTTCCCCGAACAGGCCGAAGTGATCAACGACAACTGGTCGCTGGCAGAAGGCGTGTTTTCGGTAAAAGATCCTAAGAACAGGGTTTATCTCGTGTCGAAAGGCAAAGACGACTCTAAAGCAAGCCTGCATGTGGATGATCTGTTGATAAAGGAAATAGACGTGGATGTTTACAAAATCGACAGCCTGGACAACTCCTTATTTTTTAATAATCACAGGGTAGGCTTGCGGTAGTGGTTGCTATTGTAGAAGGAAAGTCCTGTTGTCAAGTTTTCTGCGCAGAAAACCTGACACTTTCAAAACAATTGTTCGCTTAGAGGAAGATTTGCAAACGATTATTTTTTTTTCAAATGTTTGAATAAGTTTCAAGTGGCAATAAAGAAAATAGCAGCAACTGAAACTGTTTATTCGTCCTTTTATAGACCCTTCACCTCAAACGCGTCCCAATCCATAAAAAATCCAAATCGCTTGCGGCTTTCGAGGAGCTGGTCGGGATGAAGAATTATGTTGGGCGCTGATGGTGTTTCGGGCGGCGCCTGGTAGAGATATCTGCCTTCGGCGTCGAGGATGGCGCTGTGGCCGGTGTGGTGGATGTTGTTGCCGTCGGTGCCTATTCGATTTACACCTATTACAAAAGCCTGGTTTTCGATGGCGCGTGCCATGAGCAGTTGCTGCCAGGCATGGCTGCGCACCGTTGGCCAGTTGGCGATGTAGATGAGCAGATCATAATCGAAGTTTCCGTCGCGATAGCCGTTGCGCGCCCATACCGGGAAACGGAGATCGTAGCAGATCAGCGGTCTTATTTTCCAGCCTTTCAGCGTGACGGTGAGCAGCGTGTTGCCGCCCGTAAAAACCTCCCACTCCTTTCCCAATCGGAAAAGATGCCGTTTGTCGTAAGTCTGATAGCTGCCATCAGGAGTTACCCAATAGAGGCGGTTGTAATATTTCCCGTTTTCCGCTGTGAGCACACTTCCGGTAACAACGCATTGCAGCGACCGGGCTTTTTGTTGCATCCACGTGAAAGTATGACCCTCTGGTTCTTCCGCAAGACCGGGGTTGATGGAAAATCCCGTGTTGAACATTTCGGGCAGCACCACCAGATCTGTGGGCAGCGCTACATCGGTAAGTTGCCGGTCGAATGCTGTGAGGTTGGCGGTGGTATCTTCCCACACCAAATCAGCCTGAATGGGTGTTACGATTAAATCTTGCATAATATCTCGCCAGCTTTACGGAGGGTGTCTTCTTTTTTGGCAAAACAAAAGCGCAATATTTTATCGTCTTTACCATCGTGATAAAATCGCGAAACCGGGATAGCCGCTATCTTGTGCTGCTTCACGAGCGTGGTGGCAAAATCCATTTCGCTGGCATCGGAAATAGCGCTGTAGTCGAGGCACTGGAAATAGGTGCCATGCGAAGGAACTATCTTGAAACGTGAGCTGGCGATGAGTTCCAGAAATAAGTCGCGCTTCTGCTGGTAAAATGCCGCCAGCGAGGTGTAATTTTTTTCATCTGCGAGCATATCGGCCAGCGCCATTTGTATGGGCGTGTTGGCAGCAAAGACCACCCACTGGTGCATCTTTCTGAATTCTTTCATCAGATTTTCGGGCGCCATCACATAGCCTGTCTTCCATCCTGTGGCATGAAATGTTTTGCCAAACGAGCCGATCACCAGGCTGCGCTGGGCCAGATGCGGATAGCGGCAGGCGCTTTCGTGCTGAAGGCCATCGAAGATAAGATGTTCGTACACTTCGTCGCTCAGCACCAGGATGTCGGTATTTTGTGTGATGCGGCTAAGTTGTTCCATATCCTGCGCGTTAAAAACGGCGCCGGTAGGATTGTGCGGCGTGTTGATAATAATCATCCGGGTGTGGCTGCTGACAAGCCGGGCGGTTTGCTCCCAGTTGATGGTGTAGTCGGGCATTTGCAGGTGGGCGTACTTTACGCGACCGCCGTTTACCTTTACAGCCGGAGCGTAGGTATCATAAGCCGGCTCAAAGATGATTGCTTCGTCGTCGTCGCGGATAAATGCTGCAATGGCAGTAAAGATGGCTTGTGTGGCTCCGGCAGTGATGGTGATCTCTGTGTCGGGATCGTAAGAAATGCCGTGAAGCTGCGAGGCAACCTTGCTGATCGCTTTTCGCAGCGCAGGCACGCCGGGCATAGGCGCATACTGGTTAAAACCCTTCTGCATGTAGTGATGCACACGGCTTATCATCTCTTCGGAGATGTCGAAATCAGGGAAGCCCTGCGAGAGATTGAGCGCCTGGTGTTCGGCAGCCAGCGCCGTCATGGTGGCAAAAATGGAAGTAGCAATGGTGGGTTGCTTGCTGTGGATGGTTCCGGTAAATTTCATAACGAGTTTTTTTGCAAAAATAGGAAACCTTTTCTATGAAGCTTCAAAATTGGAATTTAAAAAAAACGTCCAGGGGCTTTTTGCCAAAGAAATCCATCAGCCCGGCGGTGGCAGTTGTTGGGTTTTCGATAAAGTTAGTTTTGTGCTCGATGCACGAGTTGCGCTAAATCAACACCCTACGAAATCGATCTACTAAAATTTAGTCCTAAAAAGCGTTACCAGCCAAAATTCCTGGTCACAAAAGCTGATTGTAAAGTAGTTTGAAGCGGTCTGCTAATTTAGTGTCTTAGGCAAACGAAAAAAGCCTTCACTGCGGAGTGAAAGCTTTTTTTTATTTCGACAGGATGTAATCCTTACTTCTTCTCGAGGTGATTTTTGTACCTGTTTTTGAATTTATCCACACGACCTGCCGTATCTACCAGCTTCATCTTTCCGGTGAAGAAAGGGTGCGAGGTGTGCGAAATTTCAAGTTTGATCAACGGATACTCTTTTCCGTCTTCTTCCCATTTGATGGTCTCACGTGAAGCCGCTGTGGAGCGGGTCATAAAAGTGTAACCATTCGACATATCCTGAAAAATTACAGGTCTGTATTCCTTTGGATGAATTCCTTTTTTCATGTTTAATACCTTTTAATTTCGGCGGGCAAAAGTAGTTATTAATTTCTAATAATCAATTATTTCTTAAAAAGTTATTTGAGATTTATTAAAAAATCAACGGTATCCACACC
>JAAYIU010000236.1 GCA_012523265.1 Bacteroidales bacterium
CACTGTGGGCAAAGTAGCGAAGGTTATCCAGGTTGAGGTCGTGGCCGGCATTCAATCCCAGGCTATTGGCAGCGGCAGCACGCGCAGCTTCCACAAAAGGTCGCACGGCATCTTCGGGGCTTTTGGCAAAGTCGGTGGCATATTGCTCGGTATACAACTCCACCCGGTCGGTACCGGTTTTCTTTGCATTTTCGATCATGCGCGCATCGGCCTCGACGAATAAGGAAGTGCGTATTGCGTTGCGTTTAAACTCAGCGACAACCTCTGTGAGGAAGCTTTCGTTTTTAATGGTATCCCAGCCAGCGTTGCTGGTAATGGCTTCGGGCGGGTCGGGCACCAACGTAACTTGTGCCGGCCTGGCTTCGAGCACCAAGTCGATGAAACCACGTGAGGGATAGCCTTCGATGTTGAATTCGGTGGTGAGCAACGGTTTCAGATCGCGCACATCCTGATAACGGATGTGCCGTTCGTCGGGGCGGGGATGTACCGTGATGCCCTGCGCGCCAAACCGCTCGCAGTCGATGGCTGCTTTGATGACGTCGGGGATGTTGCCACCGCGGGCATTGCGCAAAGTGGCGATTTTGTTGATGTTAACGCTTAGCTTTATCATAACGCAAATTGTTTTGTGGCAAAATTAAGAAAACTCCGATGGCGTGACATTATAAAAAAGAGGGTTCTGAACAAAAAAAAACGCACGGCTCCCAATTGGTCGGAGCAGTTCGTACGCCGCTATGTTTCCAAATCATTCGTAAATCGTAAATCTAAAATCGTAATTCCCTGCAGGCGTCAATCCAACTTTGCTTCGATGGGATTGCGCGGGTTGGCATATTTGATCAGCTCCATCTTCACGCTGCCCACTATCACCGCCGATTTTACGAGAATAGGAAGTTTGTTTTCATCATCAGTTATCCATAAAGTCATCGGATAAGGATTGCTGAATACCTCGCCGGTAGCCACCATGGGCTTAAAGGCAAGGCAACGGAATTTTCCCAGCTCCGTCTCCACAATCTGGCGTCCCTGAAACTGAATGACGGAAACGTATGCCGAATCGTCGAGGAAGAAATTTACGGAGATGTTGTCGCCCTCCTTTAAAGTATCGGCGCTGAGTGTACGCGCATAATACGATGCCGAAACGATGTCCTGGATGTAGCGGGTTATTTTCTTGGTTTCGGTGCGGCTGGTAACTTTCAGGTTTTTGTGATCAAAAGTTACATCGTCTTCTTTCCTATAGTTGCCTTCGCGTGTGCGGCGGATGAAGAGGTGCGGGAAAATGCCCTGCTTGTCGACGTAAGATTCAAACCTGTCGCGGACTTTAAAAAAGAAGTCGAAGGCACTGTTGGATTTTCCTATGCCCACGATATGATAAACCTCCCGGCCATTAAAAAGCCGGTTGCTGTTTTTTACCTCCAAAGTGGCGGTGCCGGCATTTACCTTGCCGGTAAGCAGCGATTCGTAATAGACTTTGTATTTTAATTTCTCACCGGCGTGCCAGGCGTTATTTTCGATGGCGCGGTATGGATATCCCTGCGCCGAAGCAACGATGGCACTCAACACGGAGAAAAGAATAAGGGCAATTTTTCTAATGTTTTTCATAATGGGTCATTCGCCAGGAATAAACCCTTTAATAACTTATTTTGTTTGCAAAAATTGCAATTTGTCAGCCCACCACGATATTGATAATCTTGCGCGGCACCACGATGATCTTGCGCACCTGCATGCCTTCTACCCACTTTTGTGCTACTTCATCCTTCAGCGCACGCTCGCCGGCTTCTTCTTTGGAAATATCAGCCGGAAGGCGCAATTTGAAACGCAGCTTACCATTGATGCTCACCGGGTATTCAAAGGTATCTTCGCGCAGCATGGCCTCGTCGAATTGCGGAAATGGCGCATGCACCACGCTGGTAGTATGGCCAAGTTGACGCCAAAGCTCCTCGGCAATGTGCGGGGCGTAGGGCGCAATAAGTTTTACCAAATCTTCCAACACAATGCGTTTGTTGCATTTTAGTTCTGTGAGTTCGTTTACACAAATCATAAAAGCGCTCACGCCGGTGTTGAACGAAAACCTTAGGATATCATCGCGCAGGCGCTTGATGGCGGTGTGGATACTTTTCAGCTCAGCGGCTTCGGGTTTTTGGTCGCTTACGCTAAATTGGTTTTTCTCGTCGTGGAACAAACGCCATAGCTTGCGGATAAATCTAAAAACCCCTTCGATGCCCTGCACGTCCCAGGGTTTGTCGTTTTCGAGCGGCCCCAAAAACATCTCATAAAGCCTGAAAGTGTCGGCGCCATATTTCTCGATGAGATCATCAGGATTCTGGCTGTTGTAATAAGATTTCGACATCTTCTCCACTTCCGATCCGCAGAGGTATTTCCCATCTTCGAGGATAAACTCTGCATCGGCATTTTCGGAGCGCCATTTTTTAAATCCTGCCACATCAAGCTCGTAAGTGTCGGGCGCGATGGTGTGCACCAGGTTGATATCCACGCGCAGTGGCGTCACCTCAAACTGATCTTTTAGCCCCAGCGAAACGAAAGTGTTTTTTCCCACAACGCGATACACAAAGCTTGTCCGTCCCTGAATTTTACCCTGATTGATCATCTTTTGGAAAGGCTCCTCCTCCACCGCCATTCCCAGATCGTAGAGGAATTTGTTCCAAAAGCGGGAATAGATAAGATGGCCGGTGGCGTGTTCGTCACCGCCGAAATAAATATCCACATTGCGCCAGTAAGCGTTGGCTTCTTTAGAAAAATATTCCTCATCGTTGTGCGGGTCCATGTAGCGGAGATAATATCCGCTGCTGCCTGCAAAGCCAGGCATGGTGTTGGTTTCGAGCGGATAGCCCTCCTTGGTTTTCCAGTTTTCGGCGCGTGCCAGCGGTGGCTCGCCACTTTCGGTGGGCAGAAACTTATCCACCGGCGGCAACTTCAGCGGCAGCTCTTCTTCCGACAAAGTATAAGGAATTCCATTTTTATAATAAACCGGAAACGGCTCGCCCCAGTAACGCTGACGACTAAAAATAGCATCGCGCAGACGGTAGTTTATCCGACGCGTACCGAGCTTGTTTTCTTCGAGGTAGTCGATGATTTTATTAATAGCTTCGCCAACTTGCAGCCCTGTAATCACGCCCGAGTTGATCACAATGCCTTCTTTGGCATCGTAGGATTCGTCCCACTCCTGCGGGTCAGTAAGTATTTCGTCGGGTTGTTTTACCACCTGCAGGATGGGCAGCAGGAAATGTTTGGCAAAGGCAAAGTCGCGGCTGTCGTGGGCGGGCACAGCCATGATGGCTCCTGTTCCGTAGCCTGCCAGCACGTAATCTGCCACGTAAATTTTCATGCGCTCGCCGTTAAGCGGATTGATAGCATAGGATCCTGTAAAGGCGCCGGTAATTTTTTTCACCTCCGTCATGCGGTCGCGTTCCGAGCGTTTTTTGGTGGTCTCGATATATTCGCGCACCGGGCCGCGCCACTGCGGAGTTGTAATATTAAGCACCAGCGGATGCTCCGGTGCCAACACCATAAAAGTGGCGCCATAAAGCGTGTCGGGACGGGTTGTAAAAACCTCTATCTTTTCGGGATGGTCTTCTACTTCAAAAAGTACGGAAGCCCCCTGGCTGCGGCCAATCCATTCGCGTTGTTGTTTTTTAACTGATTCCGACCAATCTACTTGTTCCAGTCCTTCGAGCAACCTGTCGGCGTAAGCGGTAATACGCAACGACCACTGGCGCATCAGCCTGCGCTCTACCGGATGTCCGCCACGCACTGAGAAGCCTTCGCTCACCTCATCGTTGGCAAGCACGGTTCCCAGATCGGGACACCAGTTTACCATGGTATCTGAAAGAAAAGCCAGCCGATAGTGCATCAGCATTTCCTGCTGCTGCTGCTCATCCATCGCCTTCCACTGCCCGGCATCGAAAGTTTCGTGTGCATCGTGGCGCGCATCGATTCCTGCTGAGCCATGCTGTTGGAAATGCTCCACAAGCTGTTCGATTGGTTGCGCTTTGCCGGAATTATTATCATAATAATGATGGAAAAGTTTGATAAAAGTCCACTGTGTCCATTTGTAATATTTCGGGTCGCAGGTTCTTACCTCCCTATCCCAGTCGTAGGCAAAGCCAATCCTGTCGAGCTGTTCGCGGTAGCGTTCTATATTTTTCAGGGTGGTAACTTCGGGATGCGTGCCCGTTTGGATGGCGTATTGTTCGGCTGGCAGGCCATAGGCATCATAGCCCATGGGATGCAACACATTATAGCCGCTGGCCATCATGTAGCGTGCGTAGATGTCGCTGGCAATATATCCGAGCGGATGCCCCACGTGCAGGCCGGCACCCGATGGGTACGGAAACATGTCGAGAATATAAAACTTGGGCTTGCTGCTCTCGTTGGAGGCTTTGTAGATTTTGTTGTCGCTCCAGTGTTTCTGCCACTTCTTCTCTATTTCCTGAAAATTATAATCCATCTTATTTTTCTATTAAAAATTAAAAAAATCGGTTGCGAAATTATCAAAACTAACCTAACCAGATAACTCTGAAATTACAAACTTTAAAAAACAAATAAATAGATAGCTACAAAATGGAGCTTGATGGTTTTGGATACTCAGAAGAAAGTAAACCGTTCTTCCGGCTTATCGTTTGGCCTGGCTGCGGCGGCTCATCTCTTTGCTTATCAGGCTCAGCTCGCGGCCGGTTTGTCCTTTTACGGATGTGTTTTCTTCGGCGCGGCGCACCAGGTAAGGGATCACATGCTTCACGGGGCCATACGGCAGGTATTTGGCCACATTGTACCCGGCGTGTGCCAGGTTAAAACTGATGTGGTCGCTCATGCCGTAAAGCTGCGAGAACCACACCCGCGGGTCACCATTTTTCAGCCCTTTTTCCTTCATCAGCTCGGTGAGATACTGGCTGCTGTATTCGTTGTGGGTGCCGTTGAAGATAGTGATCCTGTCGATGTGTTCCATGCAAAACTTCAGCGCACGGTTGTAATCGCGGTCGGTGCTCTCTTTGTCGGGCTGGATGGGCGACGGATATTTCATCTCCAGCGCCCGTTCGCGTTCTTTTTCCATATAGGCGCCGCGCACAAATTTAGCTCCCAGGAAGTAATTTCCATACACAGCTTTTTGCCATGATTTTTTTAAAAACTCCAGCCGGTCGTGGCGATACATCTGGAAAGTGTTGAACACGATTGCGCGCTCGCTATTGTATTTCGCCATCATCTGATCCACCACTTCATCAATAAAATTCTGGTACCACGAGTCTTCGGCATCGATGAGGATGGGAACGTTCTGGTCGTAGGCAGCTTTGCAAAGTTGGTCGATACGCTGGCGGAAATTGTCGGCTTCGGCTGCCTCGGCGGGGGTGAGCTGCTGCCCGGCGCTCACTTTTGTGAGCACATTAGCAGTGGTAAAAGCGGTGGGCTTAAAAACTGCAAACGGGATATTTGGCTCTTTGGCAGCATTGGCTATCGAATGGAGGGTTTCGTCGAGTGCTGCCTGAATATCTTCGGGGGCTTCGCGCCCCTCTACGGAATAGTCGAGGATGGCTTTTACGTTGTACTTGGCCAGCTCGTGCACTGTGTCGGCACATTCGGCGATGGTTTCGCCGCCCACAAACTGCTTGTAGATGGTTGGTTTTACAATCCAGTTGATGGGGATGTGCATCCTGATGGCTGTTTGCGTAAGCGATCCGCCAATACGCACGAGGCTGTTGTGCGCTAAGGTTTTGAACAAGACGTACGAGCGGCGCAGGTCGTTGTCAGTTTTGCTTTTGAAAGCAATTTCGGTGTTGTCGAATGTTATCATCTTAATTTTTTTGCAAAAGTAACCAATCGTGTCATTGGCAAATCTGATAAAATGTAACAGCATCAGGGAGATCAAGCTCCCGGCTCGAAGGCCAGGGATACGAAGATTGAGGAAAAATGATTTTGGCTGTGAATTTTATAAAACATTCTGGTGCTTTATCAAAACAATATTGCGGTGCGCCTGTCCCGTCCTTCGGGCTGCACCTCGTAAGGTCTCGGATGATAAACACTTACGTGAAAGATTTTCATTTTTAGCGGCAGCGCATCGAAATATTTGAACGCTATCTTTTTTATGAATTGGTGATCCCTATGAACACATAACATTTTCCGCAATAGCGATAACAGCGCCGCTTAGGCCGATAAACAAAGCTCCTGGCCAGAAAGTCGAGAATTGCTGGCTTTCTTAACTTCATCATTCACGATTCATTATTCTACGGTTCGATATTCAAAAATTTTGAATTTATGAAAAAAATAATTCTGATTCCCGTAAGTGTGAAACCGAATTTTGAAAAAGGAATTTTGAAGTGACTTTATACGAAACGAAAGCCGCTTAGGCCGATAAACAAAGCCTCTTTTGCTTTGTTACTCTCCTGTATTTTTAAAGTATTAAAAAATGAAAAATCAACTGGCGGAAATGGTAACGCGAACCATCGTGCTCGACAAAGGCGAAGCAGAAGATAAAAGAAAAGAGATTCTTGAATATTTCCAAAAAACTTACCAGCTCCATGAGCAGCTTTACGAGACGCTGCGCAGCGACGAGACTTTCTACATGCGCGCCGACCCGCTGCGTCATCCGCTGGTCTTTTATCTGGGACATACGGCGGCATTTTTTATTAATAAATTAATTCTTGCCCGCCTCCTCGATAAGCGGGTGAATGCTCGTTTTGAATCAATTTTTGCCATAGGCGTGGATGAGATGTCGTGGGATGACCTGGACGAAACACATTACGAGTGGCCCTCGGTGGCCGAAGTGCGACGCTACCGAAAAGAAGTTCGGCAGGTGGTGGAGGAGCTTATCGCAACGCTTCCGCTGGAGATGCCCATCAACTGGAAGCATCCCTGGTGGACCATCATGATGGGCATCGAGCATGAGCGTATCCACCTGGAAACTTCATCGGTGCTTATCCGGCAGTTGCCCATCGACCAGGTGAAGCCGCAACCGCTTTGGGAGATTTGTACCGAAAGTGGCCTGGCACCCGTCAACGAACTTATTACCGTAAAGGGCGGCGAAGTGCTGATGGGCAAAAAACGCGACCATCCGCTCTATGGTTGGGACAACGAATACGGACTGCACGCGGAAGAAGTGGAAAGTTTTGATGCCGCCAAATTTTTGGTTTCTAATAAGGAGTTTCTGGAATTCGTAAAAGATGATGGCTACGCTACCGAAAAATACTGGACGGAAGAAGGGTGGCGCTGGCGCAACTACCGCAATGCAGGTCATCCTGTGTTTTGGATAAAAGGTGATAGTGGTATGTGGAAATTGCGCACCATGACGCACATCATCGAAATGCCGTGGAACTGGCCGGTAGAGGTAAATTATCTGGAAGCCAAAGCTTTTACCAACTGGAAGAGCGAGCGCACCGACGAAACCTACCGATTGCCCACCGAAGAAGAGTGGTACCGCTTGCGCGATACTTATACAATTCCTGATCAACCCTACTGGGACAAGGCACCCGGCAACATCAACCTGGAGTATTTTGCCTCGTCGGTGCCGGTGGATAAATTTCGCTTTGGCGACTTCTACGACATCATCGGCAACGTGTGGCAATGGACCGAGACGCCCATCAATGGCTTCCCGGGCTTTGAGGTACATCCTTTTTACGACGACTTTTCTACACCCACCTCCGACATGCGCCACAATTTGATAGAAGGCGGCTCGTGGATGTCCACCGGCAACGAAGCTACCCGCCATTCGCGGTATGCTTTCCGGCGTCACTTTTTCCAACATGCCGGCTTCCGCTACATTCGCAGCGATGCACCCGTAAAAATTCAGCAGACTACCTACGAAACCGATGCGCTGGTATCACAATATTGCGAATCGCATTATGGCAAAACTTATTTCGATGTCCCCATCTTTGCCGCCCGTAGTGCCGGGATTTGCATAAAGTATATGTCAGGCAAACCCCACCGTAAAGCGCTCGACCTGGGCTGTGCCGTGGGACGCACCACCTTTGAGCTGGCGCGTCATTTCGACTTTGTCACAGGACTGGATTTCTCGGCACGCTTTATCAAAATTGCCGACGACCTGCTCAGCAATGGCCGCATACGCTATGTGCTGCCCGAAGAGGGCGAGCTGGTGTCGTTTCATGAGGTAACGATAGAAGAATCAGGCTTTGCTGATTTGCGCGATAAGGTGGAATTTTATCAGGGCGACGCCGTAAATTTAAGTCCAAAATATTCGGGTTACGACTTGATTTTTGCCGGCAACCTGATCGACCGGCTTTACGATCCCGGCAAATTTCTCGACAGCATCCACGAGCGGATCAATGGTGGCGGACTGCTCATCCTTGCTTCGCCCTACACCTGGCTCGAAACATACACGCCGCGGCAGAAGTGGCTCGGCGGCTACAAAAAAGATGGCGAGCCGGTAACTACCCTCAACGGACTGCACCAACACCTTGACGCTCATTTTACATTAATTGGTGAGCCATTTAAAATTCCTTTTGTGATTCGCGAAACACGCAACAAATTTCAGCACACACTTTCGGAATTTACGGTGTGGCAGAAGAAATCATAAAATAATCCCAGGTTTTGGGAGGCATTTAGAAATGTCTTTTTCATCCTGCCAGGGATGCAATATGGGTAGAAAACATACGTCAACCAGGTATTCCGTCCCGTACGGGACGGGATTTTGGGGCATGCCATCATTTCTACCCATATTATGTGCCTAACGGCACAA
>JAAYIU010000094.1 GCA_012523265.1 Bacteroidales bacterium
GGGTACAAATGATCCGCTGCTTGCAGTATTAATCCATGCTCTTCTAGCTTGTATGGTGTGGCTGTTTGAGTTGAAGGTGCCGGATGATAAAAAAAAGCTGCCATTAAAAATTGCCGGGCTTGTGAGGTTCACCGTTTGCGCTTTTGTGCTTTCACCTTCAATTGGCTTTCCCGTTTCATGATCACCCATAGCGGAGTTGGGTAATGCTTCTCCCGGCTCTTTTGATGAAGTTCCCTTATTAATTTTTACTGAATAAAGCGATGAACCGGATATCAGGTATAAATTCGCATCTGTGGTGCCGTAAAATTCTAACAAGCCTCCGCTTGGGTTAAAGTTTGATTTGTTGCAAGTGAAACTCCCTGTAGTTCTGATATCCCCGTCTGTAATGTTCAGCGTTAAATTGTATGCTGAAGGTGGGATATAAATGCCCATTTCCTTAAAATCCAATGTTCCGCCGTCCATGGTGATGGAAGCATCTGCACCGGCAGCCCAGAAACTGTCGCCGATTCCGCCATTGTCGTGATAAATGTTGATGGCACCGCCATTATTGAAAGTGAGATGCCCGTTCAGGTCAACTCCCTGCCCGCTATCCTGATACAGGTTGATGGTAGAGCCGTCATTTACATAATAACTACCGTAAATGCCGTTGTCAGTCAAATCGTTTGCCGTAAAAGATGCATTTGTCAACACATCCAACGCGCCGGCAGTCCAGTCGTAGCGGGTGCAGGTAACCTGTATTCCTTCCGAAATTCTGAGTGCGCCGCCAAGCGGTTTATCAATTTCAATGGTATTGAAAGTTGCATCGGTAAAACAGTGTTGATGATAATTGCCGCCGTTGAAAATTACCCTGCCGAAGTCATTTAAAAATGATTGCGGCCCTGCGTTGTTGTGCCAATGGCTTTTCAGGTGTATTTCGGTTCCAAAAGCATCAACCACCCCTGAATTGATCCAAACATCGCCGTTGATGATAAAGGTATCCGTGCCAACAGTGTGGAGGACAACCGTATCCGAATGTTGAAAGACGAGATGATTGAAATAGTCCTCGGCAGTTGTAAAAAGAGACTGCGAAACGCCGGCCAGTTTCAAAGCAGCGCCGTTGCATTGGGTAGTTCCGTCGCTGGTCAGGTCGCCTTTCAGTACCACATCCACACCGCCATCGGAAACAAACTTGCCATTGGCAAAAACCCGGAGGTCGTCGTTTATGAGCAGCGATTCTGTTGACAGGTCGCTGAAACCGATCTGGGAGCCCGAAGTTTTGTTAACATACACCGAATTAAAATAACTGTTTTCAGAATAACATCGGATCCATTTACTCTGGTTTCCGGTAAAATTCACCATTCCGTTATCTATCCCGGCCAAACTTCCTGCATTGAAGTTCCAGTGTCCGTAAGCTTCAATCACCACATCAGCCGTAATAGCAGCCTGCGAACCCGATTCCCAAACCACATTGCCAAAAACGGAAAGCTGGTCGGCAGGAGCATTCATGGCCAATGTTCCGGTAACGGTCATGTCGCCATTGGCGATCAGGTTGCCGCCCGAAAGGGTTAATGTCCCTCCGATATTCAGCTTATTACACTCCCACTCTCCGGCATCAATCACCGGCATGTAGGGTGCTGTGGCGGGAATCACTACATCGGTTGCTGCTGTTGGAATATTAAAATCATCCCAGTTATCAGCAGTGTACCAGTTGGTTGAAACGGCGCCTGTCCAGAGCCCGGGGTGGGTAACAGTCCATTCGATCCGGTTATAGGGGTCATTCTCATTAGCAGTGCCGGCATAATCACCGTAAGAATCCTTAAACTCAAGATTTCCTTGATCTACCGATTTGTAGACGTTATAGCCGGTGGCAGGACCCAGGAATTCGACGTTGCGGATCAAAAGGTCCTGGTCGTTATCAATCCTCAGCATACCCGTTGAAGTATATCGGAATTTGCAATAATGAAATGGATGGAGAGGATCAATGGTAGCACCGGAAAAGACCCTGAGTGGGTTGAGGTAATAAAAAGATGCCCGGCTTGCTGCAATGGTTCCGCCACTATTAACGTGAATGATATAATTCCCTATAGATCCGTTTCGGGTAATAACCGGTTCGTTACCGGCCGCACCAATTACTTTGAGCAGACCACCTGAATATACGGTGATGTTCTTGTTGCCGGCAATTTTCAATTGTGCATTCAGATCCAGCCAAAAGGTACCTCCCGCATTAACAGCAATGTTTCCGTTGGTGGTCAGCACTTTATTGTTGATTTTAAATATTCCTTCATCCATTAACAACAGTCCATTTATGGTTGCATCGGTTGAAAGTGTAACTGTACTTGTTGTTTGTTTATTGATGGTCAGGTTGTGCAGGCTGCCCGCTGTCATACTGAGCAGTACGTTGTTTGATCCCGTCATTTCTATCAATCCGGCAGTGGGATTGAAGTCGCTTCGGTTGCAGGCGAAATTTCCTGCGATCCGGATGGTTCCACCCGTTATATTATGGCTGAAGCTGTAGGTTGCGTCGGTTTTGATGAGCATCCCCTGATCAATAAAATCGAGGGTTCCACCCGACATGGTGATGGAGGCATTTCCACCGAAAGGCCAGTAGCTTGGGTTTACCCCACCATACACATTAAAATTCCCGCCATAGATATACAAATTGCCTTTCAGGTCAATATTTCCGGTGAGATTAGTAAGATTGATGGTGCAACCGGAGTTCAGATAGAAATTACCGGCAATTCCATTGTCGAGCAACTGGTTGCTGACGGTGAAAGTACCGTTATTTAATACATCTATGGCACCGGCAGTCCAGTCGTATTTAGTGCAAGTTACGTTAGCCCCACTCATTCTCAGTGCGCCGCCAACAGTTTTGTGGACCTCCAGTGTAAAAAAAGTTTCATCGGAACAATATTGATGATAATTGCCCCCGTTGAAGATCACCCGCCCGGTTCCCTGTACAAAAGCATCAGGACCTGCTGTATTGGACCAATCGCCAAAAAGAGCGATTGTGTTGTTTTGCGGATTCAACACCCCGGACTGAATATTCATGGAGCCTTTCAACTGCATGAGATATACTGTAGAAAGGGTCACTGTTCCGCCGGTATTGATTCTTACCGAATTAAAATAGTCGTTGGTATTGATCTGCACCTCTTGTGTTCCTGATGATTTTTCAAAACTCAGTGTTCCGGCGTTCATATAGATATTGCCAGAATTGATGAGGTTACCTTTTAAAATGGTAAGGATGTCGGCCTGACCAATAAGAACTGCTCCTGTGCCGAGGCTTAATGCACCGGTGATGGTAAGTGTTGCATTGGAGGAAGTCCCAATATAAGCAACCGCTCCTCCGGTTTTATTTATCGTAAGCGAACTGAACATACTGGTGGCACTTTGGCTCGTTATGGTGGAATTACCGGTTCCGGCCAGGGTTACCCAGCACCAGCCCATGTCGATGGACGATCCGCTGGCAAAAGTCCAGTTGCCACTTATTTCCATCCTTCCGCCATAAGCAGGGCTGATGGAAGCGGTTGAATTCCAAATCACATTCGTAGCAACGAGTTTACCGGTTTTTGCTAAGACACCGCCAATGGATAATCCTCCATTAAAAGTAGCAGTGCCGGCTACCGAAAGCTGCGCGTTATTTGAAGAGGTTCCGCTGATGGCGAGCGTAGCTCCCGAATTTACCGTCAGGTTGTTGCACACCGGCGTAGAAGTGCCGCTAATCAGCGGCTGATTGGACGGTGCCGATGGGATGATAACATGGTTGGCAGCCGTGGGCACACCCGTGGGCGACCAGTTGGTGGCGGTGTTCCAGGCTTTGCTGCTGGCACCCGTCCAGGTTTTGGTTTGCGAAAAGGCGATTCCCGATAGCATGAGCATCAGAACCATTGCGAATGTTGTAAAAAAGGTTTTCATAATTTTATGTATTAGGTTAAAGAATTTTGAAATCATCATATCCAAAAACAGGTTTTTCGTTTGTAACGAGCGAGCTTACTATGGCGCTTTCCGGCCCTTTGCGGCACCATTCCACAAAAGCGCTGAGTTGGCTTTCTTCGCCTTCGGCCTGCACCACCAACTGACCCTTTCTAAGCTGCGCACATCCAAAAACTCCCATCATTCTGGCACCACGCAAAGCGTAAAACCGGAAGCCGGTATCTTCTACATTTCCCGAAATAATTATTTGAATGTGTTTCATAATCGGGTGCTTTTCTGTTTTCGCTGGTGAAAGTAGAATGACGCTTCACACCAGCCAAATTTTGGCAATAGACAAACAATAGACAAAATTGTAAAAGCTGATAATGTGGGTATTGCAGAGGCAAATTATCGGATTTTGAAAATTGGAATTTCAGAATTATTACTGCCGGTTACCTGGTATATTCCAAAAACCTGTTTAATATTCTTCAATTTGACACTCAGAACCAATTGTAAATTTGCATCTAAACAATTATTCAGGCTATGGAAAAAACAATAAACATACACGTTGAAAAACTTCAGGAAGGCTATTTTTTGGCCACTTCCGATGATATTCAAGGGCTGATTGCACAAGGAAGAACCATTGCTGAAACGCTCGAAATCGCCGGGGAGGTTGCTAAAAAACTTTTAAAGTTTTACAACCGTCACCCTCAATTCAAGTAATCCGGAAAGTTTTATTTTAAAATTATTTACCTCCCGTTGTGTTCATCTGCTATTGAGATATTCAAGAAAAATTTTTAATTCCAAAAGCAACGTTTTCATTCTCAACTACACCGGCAATTTAAACCGCATTACTACCTCGCCGGTTTCCTTGTCGATTTCAATTTTTTGATTTTCCGAACCCAACTCTTTTCCGGTACTCATCCTGAACAATCCCGAAAGGAATTGCAGCCCGTTGTTCATCACTTCCTCCAGCTCTTCAGCTTTTGTTTTTGTGCCTGGTGCGGCTTGTGGCTGCTGAGCCTGGGTTGTCTCCGGCGGCAGATTATCCTCGTGCGAATCCTCTGAAAGGTCGATCTCGGCAGTTTCTGTTCTTTGGCTTACGGGTTTTGTTTCCTGAATTTGTTCCAAATCGGCTTCTTCGCTACTATCAACATCTGATGAGGCTTCAGTTTCGATGGGTTCAAAATCATCCTCCGCCGTCTGGTTTTCGCTTTCGCGGATAAATACCTCCAACTGCTCGATAAACTGCGAGCGCCCTTTGCTGCTAAAATCCACAAAGTTGGTGGCTGCATCATCGCCCAACACGCCGTCGAAAAGGCTTTGCTTTACCAGCAATCCGGAGGCAATTTGTGTTTCGATAGAGTTGCGTGTGATAAAGTTGATGATAGTGAGATTTTTACTTTTTTGACCAAGCCGGTCGATGCGCCCGATGCGCTGGTTCTTTTTGGCCGGATTCCAGGGGAGTTCAAAATTTATCAATGTGTCGGCAATCTGCAGGTTCAGCCCGGAGCCGCCTGCTTCGGTCGACAAAAATATTTTATAGCCGGGGTTGGTTTCAAATTTCCGAATCAGCTCGCCACGCGCCTTTACGGGAATTTTGCCATTTAGTTCCACAAAGCCAATATTGTTATCGCGCAACATCCTGCCGATCAATTTGTGCACTTTTACCCATTCCGAAAAAATAATAATCTTCACATCCTTATTCCGCACATCCATTTTTTCGAGCAGCATGTATTCGAGTTCCAGCAGTTTGGGCGATTCGTTGGTTTTGTCGTCGATCAGATAGGTGGAATCGCACACCATGCGCATGTTCGCAAGCAGCATTTGCAGGCGTTGCAAATCATACGGCGTCAGGAATTTTTTTCGGATAATTTGTGCTATGCCCTTCGCATACGAAGCGTGGTAATCGGCTTGCAGTGGCGACAAGCTCAGCGGAACGTCCAGTTGCTGCACGTTGGGAAGCTGGTCGAGAACCTTTCGCTTTTCGCGTCGCAGCACCAGGTGGCCCAGCTTTTTGTTGAGCTTTTGCAAATTGTAATAGCCATTTATCTTGTTGTGCTTGTCGGGGTCGAAAAGGCAATGCTGGTACGAAAATTCCCACAGCGGCCCCAAAAACTCCGGCTCGATGATACTTAAGATGGAGAAAATGTCTATCAGGCGGTTTTCGATGGGCGTGCCGGTAATCACGAGTTTGTGGCGTGTTTCGATTCTTTTAAGTGCATTGGCCGTTTTGGTTTCATAATTCTTTGCCCGCTGGGCTTCATCCAAAATCAGGAAATCAATTCCTGCATCATTAATGGCTTCCTGATCGCGCAACACCGTTTCGTAATTTACAATAAAAAAGTAGTGTTCTTCGCTGAGATATTGCAGTTTGCGCTCGTCGGGAAAACCCTGAATTACCGTGGCTTTTTCATCGGTAAACTTCTCAATTTCGTTTTTCCATTGCGCTTTGAGCGAAGCCGGGCATACGACCAATGTTTTTTTAAAACCAAATATTTTCTTTTTCAAAATAGCTGTGCCGATAGCCTGAATCGTTTTACCCAAACCCATCTCATCGGCAATGATGGCCGCCTTTCGGAAAAGCGCAAACTCAATCCCTTCTTTTTGATAATCGAACAGCGCAAGATTGATATCGCTAAAGTCGGGCGAGTGAATGGCTTTGAGCTGCACAAGCATGGCATCCTCGAAAGCGTCGGCCAGTTTTTCGCGCACCTCCGGACGAATGCGAATCATATCCATATCCTGCGCTGTCTCGATAAATCCGAGGAAATCGGGAATCTGATCATTTTCGATGTGTTGTGCGTTTTTGAAATATCTCGAAATCAGCAACTGCTCTTCCATCGGCAGCGGATGCGGATAATGCCACGATATTTTATAATCGTTGAGCGGGTCACAAAATATTTCGACGAACGGATAGGTCTTGCTTAGCCGTTTGTAGAGGTGCTCGTTTTCTTTGAGCACATTAAAGGCATACATGATGTGCTTGGTGGTGCCCAGCTTGTTGAGCCTGGAATCCATGCTGTCGCTGTATCCGGTTTCATTTTCAAAATCGCGCAAAAACACTTTGTACTTCACGCCTTTTTCGTTGGTAAGGATGTGGTCGCCGTAAATATTTTCCGCCCACTTGATCCGGTATTCGGCGGCGTTGGCTTTTTGCCATCGCTCCAGCAGCACACGCCTTATCATGCCCTGGCGTGTGTATTTTTTGTGCTCCATTTGCTCCCTGGGATCGAGCAACTGCATTTCATTTTCTATTTGCAGCAGGCAGGCATAAGCCTTTCGGTCCCAGTCGTGCTGGCTGTTTTCCGAAAAAGGGAAAATTTGTCCATCTTCATTAATGTTAAGAATGTACTCCGCCATTTCGCCGGTTGCATCATCGCTCACGATAAGCTCAAATCGGGCAGGCGACTGTGTGAGAATCTGGCAATTGCCATTGTTAAAAATAATCTCTCCCCAGGCCCACTCCTCATTTGTCAGTTCCGCCCTGAGTTTTTCTTTTTGCGTAGCAACGATCTCCTTAAAATTCATAAGCCATTGGATTTTTACGATAAACAATATTTCTGCTGTGGAAAATCTAAATTTTCCTGAACATCCATTTTCAACATGGTGGCAAAAATAATTTTATAGCGGGACTTCTGAGAGGAAATCAAGCCGGAAAGCGCTTAAAAAAGAACATTCGCGGTTTGGTTTTAAATCCCGTGTGCATCGCAATAGTTTATCCTTTTGATGCCACGCTTGTCGCAAATCAATTTGTAATACCGATAGGTAATTTGTTTTCCTTCATAAAAACGCAAAATCAGATTCAGGTGATAAACATGATTTACGACATGCCGGGTGAGGTTCTTTTTGGCTTTGATAAAAATTTCTTTTTCGTGGTCGTCCATTTTGGTGGTAAAGGGGCTGATGTCGAAGCGCAAAATCTGGGATATGCCTCTGAAGGCTTTTAGACCGGAAGATTTGTTGATGGTAATTTTTGTTTTGTAAAGTATTACCTTGTCCTCCATCCACTCTTCGGGAATCTCGGTAGCTCTTATTTTTTCGCGCGCTGCCTTAATCTCAGGCGGAATGTACTTTTGGCTTTCAAATCCAAACCCTTCCTTTACTATGCCAATCTTAGGGTTTTCCTGCGACGAAATGATAGTTCTGAAATCGAAAAAGGATTTTCTGCGTCGTTTATCAAAAAACATACGCGTCTGTTCTTTTATCCTGTCTTTGAACATATAGCTGATGACAAGGATAATGAAAAACTGAAGTGTGAGCGCATCAAAAATCATTTGTGTGGCAAACACCACGGAAGTAGCAAAAATCATGGCAAGTCCGGCTGCCAGACTAAGAAAAAATTGCTCGTAAAACACCCCTTCTTTTCGGGTATTAATGGTGAGGAAAAGCACACTTTCGATGTATCTTTTGAGTCTTCCCTCTCTGTGCAGCACACTTTCTACCACCTTATTATTGTTGGCCACCGAAGGATATTTCATCTTCTTTCGGTATTTCATTTCATCCAAAACGAGCTTGTTCAGCTTGTTCCTGACGGGTGTGCCAATATCCTCCTCCTCCGGTAGGCCATTCAACAACTCAAACATCAGGCGTTCGGTCATCAAGCTTTGATATTCGTCGGCAAATCGGGTGGCCATAGTTACCTTTTCGCTCAGGTTGAGTTGGGCAATGTGTGCAAATATTTTCTTCTGTATCCCCCTGATGGCATAATAGCCCCGCACAAAAACTTCAATTTCGACAGCCTGCTCTTCATAATTCCGAATCAGCAAAATTCTTTTTATCTCCAGTTGAATGCTTTCTTTAACAACTACCGCATGATGTTTTATGATGCTAATGAGTTTGTTTTGCGCTTTACGGTCAGGCAATAATTTGGCCTGGCTGACATCATCGGTAAGCTGTTTCCAAAAATCGGACTCCCCGTCAGCACAGCTTTCAAAATCGACCGAAGGCGTGGAGAGCCTGATGTACGATTTGAGCGATTTATAAAAATCACCGCTGGAATAAGTGTGCTTGTTCACGCCAAGTGTCGGGGGCAAAAACAGATACATATCCATTCCGTAATTATTCTTCTTCTGCAGAAAGCTTACGGATGGAAAGCCAAGCTTCAGTTGTAACGATTGGCTGGAGTGTTTCTTAATTCGGATCTGGATCATTTTATTAAAACTATATTTTAAAACATTACTGACCGATTAAATTAATAGAGTTGGTTTTAGATTCTTCTCCACCGGTTGGCGGATCAGAATGACAGTTATTTAGGGGCGTGGGTTAGGGGTGGGTGGCGGCTTCGCCGCCACCCACCCCTAACCCCCACAAATACTTGAAAACCCTTGTCATTCTGAGCGCAGCAGCCTGCTCCGACTTTTCGGGGAAGAATCTACAATTATTAGTAGGTCAATAATGATTCTCAAAGAAGTCCAAAACCGGAAGCTAAAAATTATCAACTTCAAATTTTGGACTTCACAATCTTTACCACCACACAAAATGTGGTTGTAATCAAGCGTATTCTATTTAACGATCAATGCTTTTCGCGTCAGGAGGTTGGTGCTGGTTTGCAAAGTATAAAAATAATATCCTGCTTTCAGATTTTCTGCCGGCCATTTCAGGTTATGACTTCCTGCCTGGAAAACGCCATTTGCCAATACACTAATCAGCGCACCTCTTGCATCGAACAAACGGATGATTACCTGATCGGTATTTTCGAGTGTAAACTGAATATTGGTTTCGTTACTAAAAGGATTGGGTGAGTTGCCGAGCTGCGAAATGTTACTTTCTATTTCGTTGATGGCTGAGGGCTGGTTGGGAGCGCCGGGCGTATAATTGGGCATCATCATCCAGGTGTTACTGCCATCGGGATAGCGGCCAAAGCTGGTGTCGGCAATTTGTTCGGTGTAGGTCAGCGTGTCGATTACCGACATATCGGGCGCCCAAAAACCAATTTGTTCGCCGCCGCCACTAAGTTTAAAGTTCAGATTCATCACACTCGACGCCTCCTCTTTATTCGCATAAAAAACAATAAAGCCACCGGCAGCAACCGTAACCGAATCGGGGTAGGTATCGGGAATCTGAAACAAAGCTGCAGGGTCGCTCAGTATGTCGGCCATGTAATATCCGCCCAACATTACGGCTTCGGTGCCAGCGTTGTAAATCTCAATCCAGTCGGGGAAATCACCTTGCGGGCGGCCGGGAAGAGCAGCATCGTTGCTGGCCATAAATTCGTTGATATAAAGTTGGACATTGCCAGGGTCAGGATTGGGATTGGCGTTGGGGGCGCCCGGGGTGAACTCGGCCATCATATACCAGTTGTCGGTGCCATCCATGTAGCGGCCATAGCTGGTGTCGGCAATTTGTTCGGTGTAGGTCAGCGTGTCGATTACCGACATATCCGCAGCCCAAAGGCCAATCTGCTCGCCGCCGCCACTAAGTTTAAAGTTGAGATTCATCACACTCGATGCTTCTCCTTTGTTGGCGTAAAAAACAATAAAGCCACCGGCAGCAACCGTAACTGAATCGGGATAGGTATTGGGAATCTGAAACAAAGCCGCTGAGTCATTTAGGGCATCGGCCATGTAATATCCGCCCAACATTACGGCTTCGGTGCCAGCGTTGTAAATCTCAATCCAGTCGGGGAAATCACCTTGCGGGCCGGGAAGAGCAGCATCGTTGCTGGCCATAAATTCGTTGATGTAGAGCACCACCGGCACCGGTGTAAGGTTTGGATCGGTATTGGAGCTGCCTGGCGTATAATCCGCCATCGCGTACCAATTGTCGGTACCATCCATGTAGCGGCCAAACGACACATCACCAGTTTGTGGGCCATAGGTTATCGAGTCGATCACGCTTTGGTCGGAAGCCCATAAGCCGATTTGTTCGCCGCTGCCACTCAATTTAAAATTGAGGTTAAGCACACTACTTTCCTGCCCCTTATTGGCATAAAACAAGATAAACCCACCAGCCGGAACTGTAACCGAATCGGGATAGGTAGCAGGAATTGCGATGGCTTCGGTCAGGTCATAGGTGTCGAAAAGGAAATACCCTCCCAGATTTACGTCCACGGTGCCGGCATTATAAATCTCAATCCAGTCGGGGTGGTCGCCCTGGGGGCCGGGAAGAGCAGCGTCGTTGCTGGCCATAAATTCGTTGATGTACAACTGAGCATTGGCGGTGTTTGCTATTGCAAAACAAGCCAGCAGAAGCACCGTCAGAAAACTTTGCGAATTGTAATTTTTCTTCATTTGTTATTTTCTTAAGATGTAAATAAAAGTTTTATTTATTTGAAGCTACAAATATATAATTTACGGATTATCGTGCCGACGAATGCTGCCCCTATTCGTCCTATACAAACAGGCATTATTTTTTTTCCTAATCTCACAATCGTAAGATGCTGCCCCTACAAACCTGTAGATAAAAACCTGTTTTCGCGTTTGTTACCACAAAAAGATGCCTATACACTCATCCCGTTCAGGTGCTACACTCTCGTTGTGCAATAGCAGGGCGGAGTGGATTTAAGTATCTTTGCCTCCCGAAATAAATCAGCAAGAGCTAAATGTCGTTAATTTATAAAAGTATAGATCACCCGGTATCCCGATGCTTTTCGCTCCTTTGGATTGATCATTTCTACATTATTGTAGCCCTTGCTTTTTTTATCGGTTTTGTTGGAATACTGACCTACCTGATGCGCGCTCAAAAAAGGCGCATCAAGCTGATAGAAGCCCGATACAGTGCTGAAGCCCAGAATGGCCAACTCAAAATAGAGCATTTGCAACAAAACCTGAGCGACAAGCTAAACCTTCAGGAAGAGCTTAGCCGCGAGCTAAAATTCAGGCAGGGCGAGATGATGACAATGGCCATGAGCATTATCCGCAAAAACGAGTTTCTCAATGAGTTGAAAAGCGAAGTTGTAAAAATAAAGTCGCGTGTTAACACACCCGAAATACGCGATGCCTTGAGTAAGCTTTCGCTAATGATCACCCAGGACCTCTCTATCGATCGCGACCGCGAAAAGTTCCAGATGAACATCCATGCCCAGCACAGCAACTTCACCCACAAACTAAAAGAGGCTTTTCCCTCAATGACCGAAAACGAAATCCGGCTGGCATCCATGCTGCGCTTAAATCTGTCGAGCAAAGAAATCGCTTCCATCCTCAACATCTCCCCCAGAAGCGTCGAAATGAACCGTTATCGCTTACGCAAAAAACTAAAGGTTGACCCCAAGGTCAGTATCAATGATTTTATCCGGGATTTTTAGGGAAAAGGTAATTTGTTGTAATTGATGGTAATTGATGGTAATTGGTAGTAATTTGTTGTAATTGATGGTAATTGATGGTAATTGGTAGTAATTTGTTGTAATTGAAAACTAATAATTAAAAGATGAAATTAGAGGATTTTGTGGTTTACAACCTTGCGATGGATCTGGGAGATGTGGTTTATAACTTGGTGATTGCATGGAGTATTTTTGATAAAGATACCATTGGAAAACAGCTCGTCAGATCGACTGATTCGATTGCTGCAAACCTGAGCGAGGGCATGGGAAGGTACCATTATAAAGACAGAAAAAACTTTTGTTATTATTCGAGAGGATCACTTTTTGAGACAAAGACCTGGCTTCAAAAAGCAAAAAACCGGAATTTGATAGATGAAGTCACTTTCGTGAAAATCATGGAAGACGTTGTATTAATAGGTGTGAAGCTGAATAATTATATAAAAACAATTGGCCCACATTGACCTGAAATAATTCACTGAACACAAATTACGCCGAGCGGAGCGAGGCAAACTCCGTCCGAAGGGCAAATTACGCCCGAAGGGCAAATTACATCCGAGCGCAGCGAGGATAAATTACATCCGAGCGCAGCGAGGATAAATTACATCCGAGCGAAGCGAGGATAAATTACGCCGAGCGAAGCGAGGATAAATTACGCCGAGCGAAGCGAGGATAAATTACGCCGAGCGAAGCGAGGATAAATTACCACCTTGTAGGGGCAGTGTAGAGGCTGTTTTTTTGGGTGGTATTTCTTTATCCTGTTTATTCGCAGCTCAATTTTACAATTCATTTTTGATAACTAATTTTATAACGGTAATGAAAAAATCAAATTACACCAAACTAAAGATGCTGGGGATAATCGCAATCCTGACGATAAGCGGTAGCCTCTGTGCACAAGATGGAAATACGGTAACGGGCAAGGTATTCCCTGCCGGAATGCAGACGCCCATGAAAAATGTGCAGGTATACATCCAGGGCAATCAGCTCCCGACCGCTACAACCGATGCCAATGGGACTTTCACCATTAAGACTCCCGACTTTCCGGCAACCCTTGTCTTTGTAATGGCTAATTATAAGGAAGAAGTGGTAGAAGTGAAGAGAGCCGGCGACATCTCGGTATACCTCACCGCCATGGATGCCGTAACAAACGACTATGGCCAGGAGGTAGGTATGCGTGTAACGCTCAATCCCGAATCGCGCGATGGCATCCTCATGTTCTCGTCAACCGACCAACTTTTTAAATACTGGTTCGACAACCGCGTGTATATCGACGGTGCCGCCTACTTTGGCGAGAATACCTACCAGGGCGTGAAGCACGAAATTGGAAACGGCGTCAACATACGCCGTATGCGCTTTGCCATGAAAGCAATACTCTGGGGACGCTGGGGTGGCGAGATCGACTTCGACTTTGGCAACAACGCAGTGGATATCAAAGATGCCTACCTGCGCTACATCGGCGATAACTGGCAGGTGAAAGCCGGTAATTTCCGCGAGCCTATGTCGCTCGAAACGGTAACCACCTCTCGCTATCTTACCTTCCTCGAAAGACCCTATTCGGTAGAACAGGCGCCTTCGCGCAACATAGGGATCGCCTACAAAACATTTAGAAACAGGCTGTTTTTTGAAGGTGGTTTGTTTACCAGCGCTGTGGTAAACGATTTGATGCGCGACCAAAACAAGAGCAAAGGTACCGATGCCGGCTGGTCAGTTACGGGTCGTTTTGTGTATGCTCCCATCAAAAAAGATAAAGAAATACTGCACCTCGGCGTTTCGGGTTCGTACCGCACGCCCAAGCTGCAGGAAATTGGCGACCCCGTCAACAGCTTCAGATATGGCGAAAATGCAGAGACCGAAATAAACCGCAAAAAATACATCGACACCGACTGGGTGCCTTATTGCGACAGCAAAACAATTCTGGGACTTGAAGCCGCTTATGCCTGGAAAAACTTTCGCTTTCAGGGCGAATACATGCGCAGTGATATCAGGCGCGATGCAGACAGAGTACCCGCAGGCGAAGATAAATTTGCCCTGGAAGGATTTTATGTGATGGGGTCGTGGCTCATCAACAATGGCGACTATTATTATAATATGTCCGATGCCGAATTTTCACAAGTCGATTTTCACGAAATCAACAAAGGAGCCTTTGAAGTGGCGCTGCGCTATTCGTTTATGGATGCCAACAGTTTTAAAGACGGCGAGTTGATTCCATACATCCCCGGTGGTGCCGGCGAAACCTACACCATTGGCCTCAATTATCATGTAAATTACAATGTGAAATTCATGCTCAACTACGCATACGTAAATCATGACCGATGGGCCGACGGAAAAGGATCGCAAACTACCGACGAAGCCAGCCCATTGCCTACCGGCGAAGCAGGAATCGATTTCAGCACCCTGCAGGCAC
>JAAYIU010000095.1 GCA_012523265.1 Bacteroidales bacterium
CTGAATCGACTGATAGTTTTGTGCCTGCCCGCTTAGCGCAACAAAAGAATTGGTTTTACAAATAGAAATATCAGCTCCGGCATTTACAGTCGGCGGAGTACCGAAGGTAATCGTCAGGCAGTCGGTGGCATCGCTACATTCGCCATTAGCGAAAGCGGTAAGACAAAGCTCAACATTTCCATTCGCAAGATCGGCGGTGCCAGGGAAATAGGTGGTATTAATATTTGTGGCAGCGTCAAAGGTTCCATCTCCGCTGGTGTTCCAGAGTACTGAAGTCTGGTTGAGCACAGATCCTCCCAGGTCGACATTGGCTGATTCACATATGGTTCTGTCAGGGCCAACATCAACTGTGGCGTTTTGACAACTATTCACCAAAGTGATTACCACGTTATCCTGGCCACTGCCCATACAAGGATTTTCCGGGTAGGCCGTCAGCGTAAGTGTTACGTGCTGAATTTCAATATCGGCTTGTCCGGGTGTGTAAGTGGTAGATAATACCGATGGGTTTGCAAATGTTCCGTCGCCGGAAGTACTCCACAACAAGGATGAATAATTGCCGGCCTGAGCCTGGGTGTTATATACATCGCCTATGATCACCGATAAATCAGGCCCTGCAAAAATGGTTGGCAGAGGCTGGAAGTGCAGCGTCATGCAATCAGAAACGGCGGGGCAGCTTTGCATGCCTTGGGCGCTGAGGCATAATTGCACCTGACCGGCAGCAACATCGGCTGCGCCCGGAGTGTATGTTGTCATCAATTGATTGGGATTGGCAAAAACGCCATCTCCGGAGGTTGTCCATTGGAGGGTTTCGGCATTGGTTGCCGCTGGGTTTGTATTAAATGTTTGATTGACACAAATAGTAGCGTCAGCTCCAGCATATACCGTGGCAGGTTGGATAAGAACGATTTTTATCTGATCGTTGGCATCATTGCAAACGCCGGTACCCCTGGCCAAAAGATTTAAAATTACATACCCATTTTGGCCATCTCCATTTCCGGGTGTATAGGTTGGATGCAACTCACCGGTATTGCTGAAAGTACCGTCGCCTTGTGTAGTCCAAAGCAACGATGCGTAGTTTTGTGCTGTGGCTGCTGCCAGAGCTATGGGTGTATTTGGATTGTAACACACTTCCATATCCGCTCCGGCAAAAGCTGTAGCATCTTCACATCCGGAAGTAACGATAAGATTTATTTCATCAGAAACAGATGTGACGCAAGGATTGATTGGTGCTGCTGTCAGTTTCAAAATTACTACTTGCGTGCTGTAATCGGCTTCTGTGGGTATGTATGTTGCCTTAACAGCATTTGCATTTTGAATGATGCCGGCGCCATTCGGCGTAGTCCACAGCGTGCTGCTGGTGTGTATTGCCGATGCCGTATTAGTTTTGAAACTGCTGCCAAGCGCCACCTGTCCGTTGTTGCCGGCATTCACCACAGGATTTTTGGTAATGGAAACGGTGAGGCTGGCGGATGCATTGCTGCAGGCATTTCCGGAAACAGCCGTCAGGTGAAGCACCGCCTGGCCATTGGTGATGTCGGTGCTTCCGGGTGTGTAGGTGGTTGATAAAGCTGAGGCATTTGCAAAAACACCATCACCATCCGAACTCCAAATAACGGATTGGGCGTGGGTCGCCGTTCCGGTAAGCTGCACATTTTGCTCTTCACAAATGGTGATATTGCTGCCCGCAGCAACGAGTGGCGAAACCGACAAAGTGATGAGTTTGCTATCCTGGGCGGTTAACTGACATGGTGTCTTGGGCAGTGCTTTTAGTGTAAGTGTTACGCCGCCATTTGTCACATCCTGATCGGAGGGATGATAAGTCGTGTTTTGTACATATTTATTTGTAAAAGTGCCGCTACCATTAGTTTCCCACACCAGTGAATTATAGTTGGCTGCGGTTCCGCTTATCGCAATGGGTTGTCTTTCGCAGGAAGCAATATCGATACCTGCATTGCACACCGGATTTTTAAATATCGTAACCACAAGCTGATCAGTGGCAGAAACTGTACATGGCTGCTGGGCGCCTGCGGTGAGTGTTAGTGTTGCCGTTCCCTGTTGCACATCGCCAGTTCCGGGAATATAGTTGGTTGTTAATTGTTGTGGGTTTACAAAAACGCCGTCGCCTGATGTCGTCCAGAGGATGCTGCTATTGTGCTGGGCAATTCCATTAACCGGAACTTGCACTCCCTGGCACACGGTGAGGTCATTTCCTGCATTTGCTATGGGAGCATGCTTTATCTGTATCGACTTGTTCATCACGGCATTTCCTGAGCAAGGCGCCACAGAAGATGCTGTAAGCGTAATCACAACATTGCCATTGGCAATGTCTTGCGCCCCGGGCGTATATTGCGGATTTACTATTGACGTATTGTTAAATACCCCGTCGCCGGAGGAAGTCCATAGTAATGAGGCATAATGTGCCGCGGTTGCTGATAAATTGATTGGCTGCGTTTGGCAAACCGATGCAAGGGCTGTTATCGTATTCACCACTGCTGGTTGGAGGATGGTCAGGATTTTCTGATCGGGATTTCCGTTTGCGAAAGGCGGCTCACCAAAGGGTGTGAGCGAAAGTGTTACCAGTCCGGATGCTACGTCGGCAGCTCCGGGGGTGTATTGCGTTGTAAGTTGATTGGGGTCGGAAAAAGTACCATCGCCCGAAGTTGACCAAAGCACTGCAACGTGATTGAATGCACTGCCTTGTAAAGATACTGTGGTGGCGCCACAGATTGTTGCATCAGCACCGGCATTGGCTGTAGCTCCTTCTACAAAACTCACCAACACGTCATCCTGTGCAGGTGTAGCGCAGGGACTCAATGGGTTGGCCTGCAAACTGAGCAGCACCGATCCTGTCGCGGTATCATCCGGCCCCGGATAATAATTTGTGACAGCTTGCTGTGCATCGGCAAACGTGCCATCACCTGATGTTGACCATTGTAACGATGAATAAGATGAAGCTGTGGCATCAAGAGGAACAATATCGGTGTTGGTGGTGACAAAATCAGCGCCGGCATCTGCTAACGGTTCGGGAGTAATCCACAGATCCATTCTGGAGTATATGGATCCTGTGCACGGAGCGATAGAGGTAACGTAGAGGGTAAGGCGTGGTTTGCCTGTGATTTTATCGTTAGGCCCGGGGGTATAGGTGGTAATCAGTTGGGTATCGTCAGCAAAGGTACCGTCACCATTGGTATACCATTTTGAGGTATTTTGGTAAGAAGCGGTACCACACGTGGTGTAGGTTTGGTTGGCACAAATGGTGGCATCGCCTCCGGCATTGCAATATGCGGGTTTATTAATCTGAAGGAAAGTTTCGCCAACAAAAGTAGCGTCACAAGGCGATTGCCCGTATCCGGTAAGTGTAAGCCTGACAGAGGGATACATAGTGCTGTAGGTGCCAGGAGTGTAGGTAGTAACAAGTGAGTTGGGATTGCTAAAGGTTCCGTTGCCATCCGTTTGCCACAAAACCCCCGACACATTAGTTGCCGTTGCCTCAATATCCACAGCAACCTGCTGACAGGTGAAAAACCCTTGAGGTATCGTAACCTGAGGAGAGGGGAAAAGTGTTATCTCCATCTGATCGGTGGCAACAGCAGTGCAAGGCGCCAATGGCTGGGCAGAGATGCTGAGTGTTACTCCATTATTGTCAAGATCATTATCACCAAAAAAATAAAAAGTATTGGCTGTGTTGTTATCTTCAAAAGTGCCGTCACCGGAGGTGGTCCATTGAACTTCGGAAACATTCTGTGCTACTGGTGCAAGCAGGATTCTATCGATACCACATGTTTCTATATCCGCCCCAGCATCCAACACGGGTGATTGTGTTATGCAAACGGGAATAATACTGCTTGCGGTAGCATCGCCCATCGAAGCCTGAACCTTAAAAACAGTATTTTCGGTAACCTCTGCCGAGGGATTCTTTAGTGAGGAGGTAAAGCCCGGTGGAACTGACGTCCAGTTGTAGGTGATATCTCCTGATCCTGTGATGATCTCTGCATCAAGCAATGCTGTGCCCTGATCGCAAAACAATTCCTGGTCAGCGGTAGCATGAACGATCAGGTCTTCGAAGCAATTCATCTTGGTGATCCCGATGAGGCTTAGCGGATACCATTTGTTGCTCATAATGTACTCTGGACTAAGCTCTATCTCGTCCACATCAAAATCAGCCATCAGATCATATGAAAACAATTTGTAGTGAATGGTCTCTCCATAGGCAAAGCCGTCTTTGACAGGTGTTTGTGGGTCATCTCCAAATAGCGGAAAAACGATGCCGGAGGTATCGGGCCAATAAATGGCTCCACCACACTGGTACTCCCCCTGGTCATTGACGAAAAAGCCACCAATGTAATCGTTTTGCTTCAGCGGAATCCCGTTGATGCTCGGATTGGCCTCGCGTGTGACATATATACCGGTAATAGTTCCGGTGTTCACCGGTTCGTCCCATCCCGGAGGATAAACAACCGGTATTTTAGGATTGTAAATTTGCATTAATGAATCAAGCTCTCTATCCCCGTTTAAAATAATTCCAGGCTCTTCCTGATTCAACGCATCATTCGGCTGAGAATTAATGTTTGCATAGAGTGTGTTTGAAGTGCATAGCACAAGCGCCAGAGCGTAGATCAGCCCTCTGGTAATCCAGTTGTAAAAAAAACTCATGATTTCCCCTTTTTTTAGTCATTGTCAAATCTTATTCCCGGCAGAATCCCCATTACTGCCGAATTAATTTCGACAAATCTGTTGTTAAAAAAAATTGTTTTTAGTGCTTAACAAATCCAATTTGTTAAGCCATTTTAATTTGGTCAATTTATTCGGGGGCTAAGTTAAAGGGTTATTAAGGGTAACCAAAAGAAAGAAGGCTTTTTAAAAGGTAATATCAAATAATTGGAATTCATTTAATTGTTAATCAATGTTTTAAAATTCCTATTTAAAACCCTTCAAAATAGGGAAAGCGGCTAAAAAAGCCTGAAAGTTGGATTTTAAGGCCATATCAATAAGCAAGCCAGCAGAGGTGATTGTTTTTTTTTACGTCGTATTTTATAATTAATACAAATAAAAACAGTGGGATGGGAGAAAGCACAACTCCTAAATGCCTGGCTGATGAAAATTGCAACCTAACGGTAGAAACGCGAGATTTTCACAAATCTACCAGCAACTGCTCCTGCTCCGATCGGGCAATGATAACTGCACCGCAGCTATCGCTCCAAACATTTACCGTTGTTCGGAACATGTCCAGAATCCGGTCGACGGCCAAAATAAGGCCGACGCCCTCGAGCGGCAACTGTACCGCGGTAAGAATAACTGTGATCATTACCAGACCCGCCATAGGAATAGCGGCAGCGCCAATAGACGCAAGCAACGCCGTGGCTACAATAATGAGCTGGTTGAACAGCGATAATTCTATGCCGTAAGCCTGGGCAATAAACATGGCTGCCACACACTCGTAAAGGGCAGTACCGTCCATGTTGATGGTAGCTCCCAGCGGTAAAGTAAAGCTGCTGATCTTGTTGGAGACGCCCGACTTTTTTTCTACAGCTTCCATGGTGAGAGGCAGAGTGGCTCCCGACGAAGAGGTAGAAAAAGCGGTGAGCAGCGGGGTGGTCATGTTGCGCAGATGTGCAAAAGGACGCACCCGCCCGACAAAGCGCAGCAAGAGCGGCAGGGTAATCAAAGCGTGAATAAATAATGCCGCCACCACCGTTCCCATGTAAAGACTCATGCTTGAGATAAGCCCCCAAAGATCGTCCTGGTCGGCAACCACCTTGGCCACGATACCGAAAATACCCAACGGAGTAAAAAGAATGACGAACATCACAATCTTCATCATTACTTCAAAAAAAGCATTGAAAAAATCGGTGAGCACCTGGCGTGGTTTATCGTCTATTTTCATAATGAAGAAGCCAAAAAGGATGGCAAAAAAGATGATGGCCAGCATATCCGCATCAGCGAAAGCTCTAAAAATATTGTCGGGGACGATGCCGAGGATGATGTCGAGGAAGCTCTTTTGTTTCCCCACCAGGTCACCAACTTCCTGGGTTAAATTGATTTCAGTACCCACGCCGGGTTGGATGATATTTACCAACAGCAAACCTGTAACGATTGCCAGCAGGCTGGTGATCATATAATAACCCATGGTTTTAAGGCCAAGCCTGCCCAGATTGCTACCGCTGCCAATATTGGTGACGCCCGAGATGAGCGAACTGAGAATTAGCGGAATAATGATCATGCGCAGCGCGCGCAGAAAAAGATCGCCCATCCAGCTCACCGCTTCGATAGCTGGATTGGTATAGGAAAACCGCACCAGCAGCGGATAATATTTCTCGTAAGCTGCCGGTGTAAGCTGCTCTTTCAAAACCTTCCCAAAACCGTCGTAGGTGTAATTGCTATCACTCTGCACTTCTGCAAGGGCAGCAACCACTTCGGCAGCCACCATTTTTTTTTCGAGTTTACCGACCACTTGCTCGTCCAACACATAGTGCGTCGGGAAAAACAAACCATAAATAATAGCCAGTATCAGTGCAATGAGAATCTGCCAGTGGAGGGCAATTTTTTTCATCCGCTAAGTTTTACACATTTATTAATATGTAGTAAATTTTGGGGGCTAAACTACACAAATTCCTGTATTGCGCCAGTTGCCGCCAACATTCTTCACCAAAAATTAGCTATTTTTGCTTTTCTAATTTTTTAAAAATACCGAAAAATGAAGAGACTCAAAATAACAATACTTCTCGCTGCCATGCTTGGTTTGCAGCCCCTCGTCGCGCAGCACACCAACGTGATGATCAGCAACGCGAGCTATCCGGAGGAGCCTACCATTTACATCGATCCCAATAATACCAACCGCATCATTGCAGGCTCCAATATTAATAATGTGTTTTATTCAGAAGATGGTGGCTACAGTTGGAACGTGAAGAAATTGTATTCGTCGGCGTATGGTGTGGCCGGCGATCCGGTGGTGATTGTAGACGAGGCAGGGCATTACTATTATTTCCATCTCTCCTCGCCACCTAATGGCAGTTGGCTCGATCGTATCGTGTGTCAAAAATCAACCGATGGAGGCCTTACCTGGAACCAGGGTTCTTTTATGGGATTGAATGGAGACAAAGATCAGGATAAACCCTGGGTGGACATCGACAGGAAAAATGGTAATATTTACGCCACCTGGACACAGTTTGATAAGTATGGGAGTACCATTTTAGAATATCGTAGCAACATCATGTTTTCGAAATCGACCGATGGCGGCGAAAGCTGGTCGGAGGCCATACGGATAAACGAAGTGGATGGCAACTGCATCGACAGCGACGAAACCGTTGAGGGTGCCGTGCCGGCAGTAGGTCCTGATGGCGAAATCTACGTGTCGTGGGCGGGCCCGGCGGGATTGGTTTTCGACCGTTCGACAGACCAGGGAGAAACCTGGCTCGAAAACGACATCTTCGTGAGCGATCTTCCCGGAGGATGGGATTTCGACATCCCCGATATTCAGCGCTGCAACGGCTTCCCAATTACAGTGTGCGACAGAAGTGGCGGCCCCAATCATGGGACAATCTACATCAACTGGTCAGACCAACGCAACGGCACCGACGACACCGATGTGTGGCTCGTAAAATCGACCGACGGCGGCGATACCTGGAGCGAACGTATTCGTGTAAACGATGACCCGCCCGGAAGACATCAGTTTTTTACCTGGATGACGGTGGACCAAGTTACCGGACATCTGCATTTTGTTTTCTACGATCGCCGCAATTACGACGACACCAACACCGACGTCTATATGGCCACCTCCACCGATGGCGGCGAAACCATCAGCAACTACAAAATCAGCGAGGAGCCTTTCGTACCCATAGAGAACATTTTCTTTGGCGATTACAACAACATCTCTGCTGTTAACAATGTGATCCGTCCCATCTGGACGCGTCTGCACAATGAGCAATTAAGTGTGTGGACGGCCATCATCGACACCACACTTACCAGCATTGAACAACATGCCGAACCGGCTATTCCTTTTGCGCTCAACCAGAATTATCCCAATCCGTTCAGCGCCACCACGCATTTTTCGTTTAAACTCCGTAGCCCGATGACAGTTTCACTTAAAGTCATCGATCTCTTTGGCCGACAAATCGCCTGTCTTATCGACCACAAAAAACTTGGTGATGGCATGTATGTCGAACATTTCGACGCACGCAAATACCACCTGGCGCCCGGCGTTTATTATTTCTCGCTCACCGGCGACAACATTAACAGGGTACGCAAAATGGTGGTGGAATAAAATGGCTGGTATTTTTTTGCTGGTAAATTCCAAAAAACAAAATTCGGAATTGGCGATTTAGCGATTTGTAGATTGAACCTGAAACTGTTGGAAAAACAACCTCCGGATCAGAAAAGGTAAAATTGCCTGCGACCCGCTCCACCTTCATACCCTAAGACCCTGTTTTATAACAGTTTGTCATTTTGATAATTATACTATTTTTGCCGCTCTATCAAAATCATGATTCAAACAAACCAAAAGTTGATGGATTCACAATTAAAGCGTATTCTTTCCAATTTGCGGGTGCTGGCCATCAGGGAAGGTATTTCGCATCTCACCATCGACAGCATCTGCGAACGACTTAATATTACCCCCGAGCTTCTTGGCACTTACGTAAAAAACGAGCGCGATCTGGTGACGAAAGTTCTCGATTTTGAACGAAGCAGCTTCATGGAAATCTTCGACGAATTCGATTTTGAAGGGATGAATGCCATCGACATCCTGATGATCGTAAGCCGTGAGATTGCAAGCCGCTATTACGACGTAACGCCCACCATTAGTGTGATGCTCAAAGAACGCTATCCAAAAGTTTACCAGGCACACTTTCAAAAACGCAGCGATTTTATCTTTACAAAAATTCAAATCAACCTGCAGAAAGGCATCAGCCAGGGCATCTATCGCGACGACCTGAGTATTGAGCTGGTTTCGCGTCTTTACATGAGCCGCCTGATCGACATCCATAACGAAGAGATTTTTCCCTCCGACCAATTCTCCTTCGAAACGATTTACGAAGTTATGTTTGATAATTTTGTCCGCAGCATAGCCACCCCTGAAGGATTGAGGTATTTTGAACTCAAGCGCAACAAAAAGTCCCATCCCGCCGGATAGTTTTTTATTTTTTTAAAGCATCAGTCCATTATATTTGCAGCCAATGCAAAAATAAAAATGATGACACCTTTTTTAATAAAAACACCAAAAACGGCGGTTGCCATTATGTTGCTGCTCTTGCTTTGCCAGGGGTGCAACAATCGGATGGCAACGCCCGACGATCTCACACCCGCCACACATCTCGACTCGGTGAGCTACATTATCGGCTACGACTATGGCAAAGGCATACGCGAGCAGCAAATAGCTGCCGACCCGGCCATGATTTACAAAGGCTTGTATGATGCTCTGAACCACCACGACAATTATTTTAGCGACAGCACCAAAGCACGCATCATCCGTAGTTTCCAGCAGGAAGTAGATTCGATGGAGCAAATACGCTTTCGCAAAATGGTGACGCAAAACAAAGCGGCCGGCAAAATTTTTATGGAAAGGAATAAAACGGCAGAGGGTGTTAATACACTACCAAGCGGGTTGCAATACAAGATTTTGAAACCAGGCAGCGGCAAGCGATACCCGGCCGTCACCGACAGCGTCAATATTCATTACCGCGCCATGTACACCGACCGCACAACTTTTGATATGTCGTACGAAACCGGACCTATAGGTGTTCGCGTAGATCATCTGGTGAAAGGGCTGCAGGAAGGAATCCGGTTGATGCACCAGGGAGCCATCTTTGAATTTTACATCCCGCCACAACTGGGCTATGGCGATCAAAACTATCTCGACATGATCCCCGGAGGCAGCACTACCATTTACAACATCGAGCTAATCGAAATTTATTAAAAAAAACCAAAATAATGCGGGCGGTAATCCAACGTGTTCAGCGAGCCAGCGTAACCATCGGTGGAAAAATCCATTCGCGCATCAGCGCGGGGCTGCTCATTTTGCTGGGCATCGAAGAGGCTGACACCGATGCCGATATCGAATGGCTAAGTGGTAAAATTTCGCGGCTGCGCATTTTTGATGACGCCGAAGGTGTGATGAATAAATCCGTAACCGAAACTAACGGTGAGATGCTGGTGGTAAGCCAGTTTACGCTGCATGCTTCAACCAAAAAAGGTAACCGCCCCAGCTACATCAAGGCGGCCAAACCAGAAATAGCTATTCCGCTTTATGAAAAATTTGTAAACCAAATCAGCCACCACACCGGAAAAGCTGCTGCCACCGGCGAATTTGGCGCTTACATGCAAATAGAGCTGGTGAATGACGGGCCGGTAACGCTCATCATCGATACCAAAAATCGGGATTAATCCTGGGAAACAAAAACCACTATAAATAAAAAACCCCGCCGGGGAGGCGGGGACAAAAAAATGAAATGAAAAAATTATCTCTCTCTTTCTCTAACAAATTACTTTTCACCTTTATCTTTGGTGCAGGATTTCTTGCTTTCGTCGCAGCACTTTGTAGCGCTTTTGTCCGGGCATTTTTCCGTGCAACTGGCTTCTTTACAATTTTCTTTTACACAACTTGTGCTTTTTGCGTTCTTGTCTTTTTTCTTCTTCTTGTCGTCTTTTTTCTTTTCGTCGTTATCAGTAAACGGTGACGCAAGATCATTATTGTTGTCAGCCTGAACAATTAATTCAGAAACATTGGCTGTGGCATTTTGCATCTTGGATGCTGTAACAACACCGGCGGTGATGAACAGGGCAAGGGCGATTATCAGTAATACTTTTTTCATAATGTTTAAATTTTTAATTTTTAAATGTTTTTTATTGACCGAATAATTATGCTGCAAACATACACCTGCGCCAGGGTGTCAGTTGTTAAGAGGCTGTTAAAAGCTGTTAAGGTTGTGTTAAGGTCCGGAAAAACGCCCGAAGAGCAGTAATTTTGAGCCATGCAAAAACGAATTTCCTCTTTCATCATCATCATAACTGCTGTTGCCCTTACGGGGATAATTCTTACGCAGACCTTTTGGGTTGCCAACGCATTGGAAACTAAAGACAGTCAGTTGCAGGAAAATGTAGGGCTGGGCATGAAACGCGTAGTAAACCAGCTCATGTCGCTGCAAAACGATACGGCGTTAGCTTCGCGCTATCTTAGCTCCCGAAGCGAATCCAGCCTCCACTCGCAGTTTATCCGGTCGCTCAATCCCGAACTTATCACACAGCTTATCACCGCTGAACTGCAAAACATGGAGGTACTCCGTCCGTATGATTATGGAATTTATGATGGCGAAACGCACCATTTTATACTCATCAGTAATGAGGCGCTGAAAGAACAGCTTGTCAATTCGCGTCATCAGGAGCCTATCTCCTGCATGTTTCAAATTGAGCAGTTTTACCTTACTGTTTATTTTTCGAACGAACGGCGCTACATCTTAAACCAGATGCTGTTGTATATTTTTCTGTCAGCACTCTTTATGCTCGTAGTCATTAGTGGTTTCTGGTATGTAACGCGATCGTTGTTACAGCAAAAAAAACTTGCCGGGATCAGAGCCGACTATGTTAATAATATGACGCATGAACTCAAAACGCCCATAGCTACCATTTCGGTAGCCAGCGAAATGCTGCTCAAGCCGGAGGTGCAGGTAAGACAGAACAAGGTGGATCACTACGCCAAAATCATTTACAACGAAAACCAGCGGTTAAAAAACCAGGCCGATCAGGTGCTTCAGGTGGCCTTACTCGAGCGTGGCGAGTACAATATCAATCCTGAAGCTGTGGATGTGCACCAACTGATAGAGCAGCTCACCGAAAGTATGCTTGTAACCGTAACGAGTCGCAACGGAATAATACAAACCCGCCATAATGCCGCCGAGCATGTCGTGCAGGCCGACAAAAACCATCTCACCAACGTGCTGAGCAACCTGATGGAAAACGCCAACAAATATTCGCCTGAAGCCCCACACATTATTATATCAACACACAGCAACCGCAAGGGTGTTTTTATCTCCTGTCAGGATAAAGGTATTGGCATAGCCGAAGAATATTTCCGTCACATTTTTAAAAAATTCCATCGCATCTCTACCGGCAACGTACACGATGTGAAAGGTTTTGGAATTGGTCTGTTTTACGTAAAAACTATTGTAGAAGCGCATGCCGGAAATATCCAGGTGAGAAGTAAACCTGGTGAGGGAAGTAATTTTATTGTGTTCTGGCCATTTCATGCACCAGCTCACAGTGTGCTCGAATGATGGCCGAAGCCGGAGATTCTGATAATGATCAAACTAAAAACTATGCTATATTTGCCCTGCCAAACCGATAAAGCAATTTCATGTTAGAAAACAAAGACATTTCCATTCTTCTTGCCGAGGACGACCCGAATCTGAGCCTGGTTTTAAAAGACTATCTCGAGATGCTGGGATATAACGTTTTGCTTTGCAGGGATGGCGTGGAGGCTCTCACCGTTTTTAAAACCACACATTTCGATCTTTGCATTTTTGATGTGATGATGCCGCGCAAAGATGGCTTTGCCCTGGCTCAGGAAATCCGCGACATGAATGATAAGATCCCGATTATTTTCCTCACCGCCAAATCACTCAAAGATGACCGTGTGAGAGGCTTCAAAGCCGGCTGCGACGATTACATCACCAAGCCTTTTAGCACCGAGGAGCTGAGCCTGCGCATCAGCGCTATCCTTAAGCGCTGCCTGATTATGAGCCACAGCGGCGAAAACATTGCAGGGAATATTTATAAAATCGGGATTTTTGAATTTGATGCCGGCAACATGATCCTGCGCTCCGACGACTTTGAGAAAAAACTCACCCGCAAGGAATCATCTCTTCTCAAACTGCTCACCGAACACCGCAACCAACTCTTACCGCGCGAAAAGGCGCTGAAAAAAATCTGGGGCGGCAACGACTATTTTATCGGTCGAAGCATGGATGTGTTTATCGCCAAGCTACGCAGCTACCTTAAATCTGATCCCAACATCAACATCGTAAATGTACATGGCACGGGTTTCAGGCTGCAGATAAACCAGGGGGCTGCGGAAGACACACGATGATTCGTATCAAAGCTCTTCGATGGTACGCTTATCCAATCCGGTTTCCCGCTGAATTTCTTCTATGGAAGTGCCGCTTTTTTTCAGGTGGAGGGCAAGCTTTCGGGCTAATATTTTTTCTGCTTTTTTAGCTTCATTTTCCCGTTTTTCAGCTTCAGCAATTTTTTGCTTGTATTTAGCTTCCTGCTCATCAAAAATGGTGTCGAGTTCTTCTTCGGCTTCAAGTTTGCGCCTGAAAGCTTCGTCCATAACGGGTCCCTGCAGATAGCGGGCGATGTCGCTGAATTCTTCCGGGATCTCCTGTAAGTCGATGATGTAACCTTCATCCGTAACCCAGGCCTGATTGAAAAGCATAAGAAACTTTTCCAGGCGTGTTCTTCGGCGTTCCGGCAGCCGACGCACCTGGATAATATGCGCCTGATGCGTTAGTTGTTCGATAAAAGCACTCCTGATGTTGATTCTTTTCTTGTTAACCGAATTGATGATTTCGCGATCGACTGTGATGGCCATGTAGGGAATTTCTTCAAGGTTGTAACCCAGAATGTAAATAAGAATAAGCGGATAAGTTGGCTGATAAGTTACCCGGCTTTCTGAAACCCGATCTTTTATTTTCTTTTTAGAAATGTAATTGGCGCCGAGGTAATTGCGGAATCGCTGGATGTCGGTGGAATATTTTGATTTCTGAAGCTCGATCAAAACAGTCTTGCTGCTTCCGTCGGCTTGTTTTATCACAGCTTTAAAATCGAGCCTGAACAAAGTAAGCTGCCGTCGTTCGTCGGGAAAAATAGTTTCCTGATGGCCCAGGGTAACCTTTTCCACCTCCACATCCAAAATTACCGAAAGCACCTTTCGGGCAAACTTTTCGTTCTCCATCAGGTATTTAAAAGCTTTGTCGTAGAGCGGGTTGATGATTTTCATTTTGTGCAGGCTTTAAACCATTATGTTCTGATTCAGGCGGTAACAAAGGTAGTTAAATTCCTTATTTTATTTTAATAACAATATGCTGGCATGACATGTTGCGGATAGTTTGATGCGCTTTTTCAAAATATTTTGTTATTGTTGTACTTATCAGACAAAGAAGGTTTACAGGAAGCAAACAAAACTTGTTTTATTTTTTTTAAAAAAATGATAATGCCATAAACGATGAAGTCCTTGATGCTGAGTATGTTTCTGATGCTTGCGAATTTGGTAGCAGCACAAACGCACCGTGCCCATAGCCCGACGCCTTTTGCCGTAGGTTTGCAGGCGCATGCAGGATTTATCATTCTGCACTCGCAGGACATTCGCCCCATCGGGCAGTCGTATCCCCGTGGCATTGCTCTGGAAACCATCTGGCACTACAACACACCGAACGCTTACCGGCAATGTCTGTGTTTTCCACGGGTAGGACTTTCAGCAACCTTTTGGGATTACGACAATCCTAAAGTGCTTGGCCAGGGAGCCAATTTGTTGTTTTTTGTTGAACCAGTATTTGGGATGCCACACCGCTTCACTTTCTCTTTCAGGGCTGGCGCAGGTCTGGCTTACGCCAACAATCCTTACGATTCCGTTACCAATCCCGACAATTATTCGTACAGCACGCGTATGAGTTTTGCCCTGGCGCTGGCAGCAGGCCTCAATTACCGCCTCACCGATCGCTGGCTGCTAAGGCTCTCGGCCAATTACAATCATATTTCCAATGGCGGCATGAACGAACCCAACAAAGGAATCAACTACCCCACGGCTTCACTTGGAGTGGATTATTACATTAATAAAGGAAACGGATTTAATAAATATCCGCCAGCCGACTGGAAAGAAAATCACGCCGCACTCAGCCGCTGGTACATCACATTGGCAGGCACTGCCAAACAACTCACAGGCACTACCGAGCTGCAGCGTTACCCGGTGTGGAGTATCAGCGGGCGCTATGCCCGGCAGGTATCGCGCATCAATGCACTGAACCTGGCTGTTGAATTTCTCGACGACGGCGCCCACCGCGAACAAATTCTAAGGAAAGGACGCTCGGGAGATCATCGGAAGGTCGGTTTTTTGATTGGCAACGAATTTTTGCCGGGACGGTTTATCTTCTCGCAGCAGATAGGCGTTTATCTTTACGATCCCTATCATCACAACACTGCTTTGTATCAACGTTACGCTCTGGAGATGAAAATAATGGAACGATTCACCGCCGGCATCGGCCTGAAAGCCCATGGCCACGTAGCTGACTTTTTGGATTTCAGACTGGGAGCGAGATTCTGATGGTCAGGAAATTACTGGTTGAGGCATTGCAAAGCTGCAAGTAAGAAATGTACCATAACCCACTGTCCGCGATTATTCCCTTCCATTGATTTGAAGGTGCTCCATGCGTTTACCCACAAAAACTATTTTCCCAGCACCTTTAAAACCCAGTTTCAGATAGAGTTTTTTTGCTGCGGGGTTCTCCTCATCTACCAACAAACCGAGGGCTTTCTGTTGCTTGTTCACGTATTCATCAATCAGAAACCGCAAAAGCTTTGCCCCAATATCTTTGCCCCGGTGATCGGGATTCACGCCTATCGAATCGATGTAAAATTCGCCGCTGCCGGTTTCATCTTCAAGTTGCAAATTTTTATTACAGGTTTTATGAATGTATTCAATTACCGGCTGGCGCAAGGTTGCTAACCTGGCTCCGTCGTACAAATTAACGGCAGCCACCACTTCGTTTCCGACTTCCGCTACCAGGCAGTTTTGATAGGAATATTGGTTGTTTTCTTTTTTAATAAAGTAAAGTAGAAATGACTTTGCTTTTTCCTGATCTCTGTCGCCGATGAATTTGAAAATGATATCCTCCATTGCCAACAGCAATAGAGGAGCAATGCGATCAGCGTCGGCTGGAGTTGCTTTTCTAATGATCATTTTGATTTGGCTTTAAGTGGCAAAAAAAGTGAGTTAAAGCCAAATTGAAATATTGCTTTTGTTTTAATAAGGTCAATAAAATCCATTAATTTCTATCCTCATCATCATTCTCCTCGTCGAACGAATCGGTAAAACCCGGCTTGATGGTGATGCCATCGTATTTGCGTTCGATGCCGTTTTGGTAGGTAATCACCAGCAGGAGTGTGCCGTCGGAGTTGTATTTTTTCCAGTCGCCCTGCTTCATGCCGGCCACGTAGTTAATCTCATCTTTTACCTGGCCATTGTTCCAGTAATAAACATGCTTGCCGTGGGGATTGTCGTCGATAAACTCGCCCTCGAAGAGCAGGTTGCCTTCTGTATCAAAATATTTCCAAACGCCATTTCTCCGGCCATAGCTGTAGCTGCCTTCTTCGCGGCTGTCGCCATAGGTGTATGTCCACGGACCTTCCTGCAATCCTTCGATGTATTCGCCTTCGGTCACAATGTTTCCATCTTCGTAATATTCGGTTAGCATGCCGTCGGGCAGTCCATGCAGAAAATTCTCTTCGCGTAGCAGCGAACCCGAAGGATAATACCAGGTCCAAAGCCCTTCCGGTGTTCCTTTATTGTTGTAGGTGCCGGTTTGTTCCAACTTCCCGTTGGGGTGGTAATAATTCCAGCGTCCGGTTTTCAGACCGTCGGCATAGCTACCCTCGGCGCGCAGGGAGCCGTCGGGATAAAACTCTTCCCACGCACCGTTGCGTACGCCATTGGCGAGGGTGATGCCGCTGCCGGTTTTCACGCCATTTTCGTAGTAAGCGCCCGCCACCAGATTACCCTGCTCGTCATATTCACGCCGCACGCCTTGCGGCACACCATTTTTGTATGTTTGCACAATGGCCACCTGCCCGTTGTTGTGATAATCTTTTACCACTTCGAGCCGTGCCAGCTCGGCCACATCTTCCTGCTGCACGCCATTTACCCATTTGCTGGTTTCGAGCAGCTTGCCATTTTTATCATAATTTTTAAAATAGCCATCTTTCTCATCGTTGGTATAGCGGCCTTCTATGCTCACCAGGCCGTTGTCGTGAAAAAACTTCCACGCTCCCTGCTTGCGCCCTTCCGAATCGGTGCGGTTGATTCGTTCGCGCGCCACGATGTAGCCTTTCTTGTAGGTGGTGAGCGTTATCACGCGTCCGTCGTCGGCATATTCTTTGGCCAGCCCCTCTTCGCGGCCATCTACAAAAGGAACGGTTTTGGCGATGGTGCTGTCGGCATAATAATAAGTGGTGAGACCTTGCCGAATGTCATTTTCGAAATTCTCTGCCACGATTTCTTCATCGCGCCAGGTAATGCGCAGCCCGTTTTTAATGCCGCCGCTGTAATTTACCAGCAGCACTATTTTCCCGGTTTCATCATAAAATTTCCATGGCCCTTCCAGCACAAAATTCGCGCGGTTGCCTTCCGATTTCAAGGTGCCGTTTTCGTGATACGTTTTCCAATAGCCGTCGGGCTTGCCATTCACCATCAGGCCTTCGCTGGCGATGTTTCCATTTTCATAATAAAAAACCTGATAATTTTCCGGCCTGACTGTGTCCTGCGCCACAAGCACCGAAGAGAACAAAATGAAGAACAACAAAAAGGATGGTGTGATTTGCTTAGCCATGATTTTGGGCGTCTGTTTTTAAGAAACAACCTTTTAACGCCGGAGGTATTGCAATAGTATTTACGAGGCTGTCTCCTTGCGCCAGTTGTAGAATTCCTGCTGCATGGCTGCAATGTTGGCTTCGATGGCAATTTCGACCACTTCACCGCGTCCGTCCCAGGCCAGCCCCTGACGGTCGTACTCGGTATTCAGCATCGCCTCCAGGCTGTCGATGGTGAATTTTTTGTCGGTGCGACGCAGGTTCTGAATGTATTTCAATGTGGATTCAAATGCTTTTCGGTAAGCCACTTCCCGCCATTCGTCTATGCCCATTTCAATATTTATTAATGATCGTACTTTTTTAATCAAAACGATGAAATTTTATGGTTTTTATTTATCGTTCCCGTTTATTTTTTTAAAGAAGAATTTGTACTGCCACTTTCGTGGATAAAAAGCTAGAAATAGCAGTGGCCAGGCCAGTAAATCCATAATTTTAATGCCGGTACCAAAACGAATATCGTCGATGATCCCGGTTTTGTATTCGTCAGTTTTTACAGCGCTGTGCCGATGTTTCCATTTGCGCAAGCCAAAAGGCAGCCGGATTCCTTCGTCGATAAAATAAAAACCTTGGTTATTTTGTTCCTCTTGCGTAATGCGGCTAATCCAAAGCGACTTCCACGGCAGGTGAAATTGAATATGCACTTCATCGTCAGGCGCGGAGCCGTCGTAGCGTTTCAGAGAAGCTACAAATGAAGGCGGGAGCAGGACTTCGAACAATTCTTTGTCGAAATTTTGCTGCACCAGCTCAAAGGGCGCGGCAACTTCCGACCTTATTATTAATCGCATTGGTTCATTATTTGGCAAGAAACCGGGTGGGGTGGCGTTTGTTCAAAAACATTTTTTAACAAAAAAACGTTGATTACGCACATCCAAGCCTACTTTTGTGTGTTAATTAGGAAACAAAAAAACAAAAAATCATGCGCATCAAAACCTATCAAATCCTGAACATCATTGGGCTTATCGCTGTATTGGTGGTAAATTATCTTGCCAACGCACTGCCTATCGCAGGCCGCAACACCGGCGAAATCTCCGACAGTTATCCCAGCCTTTTCACTCCGGCAGGCCTCACTTTTTCTATCTGGGGCATTATTTACCTTCTGTTGATTATTTTCGCCATCTACCAGGCCAAAGGGCTTTTTAAAGAGAGCAACATCCCGCAAAACCGTTACCTCTACCGCATCGACATCTGGTTTTTCGTTACTTCGGTGCTTAATGTATCCTGGATTTTTGCCTGGCACCATCAGATAGTATGGCTTTCGATGGTGCTGATGCTGTTGTTTTTGTTTTCGCTCATCCTCATCTACACCCGTCTGGGTATTGGCCGGCGCGTGGTAAGTCGCAGCGAAATGTATCTGGTGAATATGCCCTTTAGTATTTATCTTGGATGGATCAGCGTGGCCACCATTGCTAACGCCAGCACGCTGCTGCTGAGCTACAACTGGAATGGCTGGGGCATAGCACCCGAAACCTGGACTGTGGTGATGATCGTAATCGCTATTTTGCTTACGCTGATAGTTTTGTTTTCCCGCAAAGACATTTTCTACAGCCTTGTCATCATTTGGGCGCTGGCCGGAATCATATACAAGCGCGTCGAACTGGCCGAAACCTATTACGGTTCCATAGCCTGGACGGCCGGCATAGGAATACTTATCATTCTGGTGGTGGCTATTTTTCAGGCGGTGAAGAAATTCAACCGCCGACTGGTGGCGTAAAAAGACTAAAGATCACTGATCCTTTTTCCTTAGCTTCTCTTCCAGTTTTTTTAGTTCTTGCAAATCGGTTTGATCAGCCTCTAATGCTTCAAATTCCTTCCGGCGATTGTGGAATTCGTCATATACGCCAAGCACTGTGGCTTCCATTTGCCTATGACTGATGGAGCCTGCATTTCGCAGTACATCTTTCTCCTGAAATTCAAGTATTTTATCCACGTTCTCGCGCCAAAATTTCATGGTAATATCCAAACGGTTTTTAGCACGTAGTTCGGCGCTTTCAAGAAAAATGACAACCAGTCGGTTAAGGGTGTCTATTTCATCTTCGGTAAGGTAATTTTTGGCGATAAAAATATCTTGCTTGCGCACAATGCTGCCTTTCCATGAGGTGAGTGCCATGTTGGGTTTTTCGGCATCAGCCCTGTTAACAATGATTTCGGCCGCCGTGTTGCCGGATACGGCATAAAGCAATTTGTTTTGTGCTTCGGCAAAAAACATTTGGGTGGCTTTATCAGATGGATCGTAATCGCTACTCAGGGCGAACAAATCGCGAACTTTTTGATAGAAACGCTTTTCCGATGCCCGGATATCCCGGATACGTTCCAGCAATTCATCAAAATAATCCGGTCGGCCATCGGGATTTTTCAGACGTTCATCGTCCATCACAAAGCCTTTTACCATGTACTCACGCAGATTTCGGTTGGCCCAAATCCGGAATTGTGTTCCCCGCTTGCTGCGCACCCTGAAACCTATAGCCAGAATCATTTCGAGGGAGTAAAAGGTGACATTGTATTCTTTGCCGTCAGAGGCAGTTGTAAAGTAATCCTTTACAACTGAATTCTCTTGTAACTCACCTTCTTTTAATACATTAGCTATGTGTTGCCCAATATTTTGCTTGGAGGTGGCAAAAAGTTCCGCCAACTGGTTTTGGTTCATCCAAACGCTGCCGTCTCTGGCATAAAGCGATACAGATGCCCTGCCATCGGCAGTGTTATAAATGATGATGTTTTTTTCGTTACTCATTATTCCATTTATTCTTGTTTCTGATACGCTTCAAGAATAGCATAATTTGCCAGAAGAAAATCATCAGACTGGTGTTGGCATGGCTGTTTATTACAACCTAACCACAATGATCTTAGCTTAATAAATTAACGAAAGTGTCGACTATTAATTAAGGTAACCTTTGCAAAGTTGCTAAATGTTCTCCAGATTCATCTTTTGAGCGCCGAGCTTGGCGCCGATAAATTCGCGGTTCATGCGGGCAATATTTGCCAGGGTGATCTCTTTAGGACATTCGGCCTCACAGGCTCCCGTGTTGGTACAGTTGCCAAAGCCTTCGTAATCCATTTGTTTCACCATTTTTTGCACACGGCGTTTAGCTTCTATCTGCCCCTGCGGCAACAGTGCCAGCTGTGATATTTTGGCAGAAACAAAGAGCATAGCCGAAGCGTTTTTACACGCCGCCACACAGGCGCCACAGCCTATGCATGCAGCAGCATCCATGGCTGCCTCTGCTTTGAGCTGATTCACCGGAATGTCGTTGGCATCGGGAATGCCACCGGAACTCACCGACACATATCCGCCGGCCTGTATCACGCGGTCGAATGCCGATCGATCGATCATCAAATCGCTGATGACGGGGAATGCCTTGGAGCGCCATGGCTCTATGATTATCGTTTGCCCTTCTTTAAAGTTCCGCATGTGCACCTGGCAAATGGTGATGGCTGTGTCGGGGCCATGAGGTCTGCCGTTGACGTACAGGCTGCACGCACCGCAGATGCCTTCGCGGCAGTCGCTGTCGAAATTTACAGGCATCTCGCCTTTCATCACCAAATCCTCGTTGAGCACGTCGAGCATCTCGAGGAAAGAGGAGTCGGGAGAAACCCCTTTTACTTCGTAAGTCTTAAAACTCCCTTTGGATTTCGAATCTTTCTGTCGCCAGATTTTCAAAGTAAGATTCATAGCTGTGCGTTTTATTCTTTATAATTTCTTGTTTTCACTTCAATGAACTCGTAGTTGAGCGGTTCGATGCTCTTTTCGGGAACGGCGTCTGTGCCTTTCCATTCCCAGACAAATACGTTGGTAAAGTTCTTATCATCGCGCAGTGCTTCACCTTCGGGTGTTTGATACTCTTCACGGAAATGGCCGCCGCACGATTCGTTGCGTTCCAGGGCGTCGCGTGCCATTAGTTCGCCCATCTCCAGATAGTCGGCCAGGCGCCATGCCTTTTCAAGCTCGGCATTTTTGCCGTTCAGATCGCCGGGAATCTTTACATCTTTCCAGAACTCGTCGCGCAGTTTGCGTATCATTTCGATGGCTTTTTGCAATCCCTCTTTGTTACGCGCCATTCCTACATGATCCCACATGATGTGTCCCAGCTTGCGGTGGAATGTATCGACGGTTTTATTGCCCTTGATGGCAAGGAGTTTCTGCAATTGCTCTTTTACATCTTTTTCGGCAGTATCGAAAGCGGGTTGGTCAGTGCTGATAAACGGAACGTTGATCTGGTCGGCCAGATAATTCTGTATGGTGTAGGGAAGCACGAAGTATCCATCCGATAAACCCTGCATCAGCGCCGAAGCACCGAGCCTGTTGGCGCCATGATCGGAAAAGTTGGCTTCGCCGGCAGCAAAGAGTCCGGGGATGGTGGTTTGCAATTCGTAATCCACCCACAGGCCGCCCATGGTATAGTGTACCGCAGGGAAAATCATCATGGGTGTTTCGTAGGGGTTTTCGTCTACAATTTTTTCGTACATCTGGAAAAGGTTGCCATAGCGGGCTTTTATCTTTTCGAGACCCAGGCGCTGAATGGCATCTTTGAAATCGAGATAAACGGCCAGGCCGGTGTTGCCCACGCCATAGCCGGCATCGCAACGTTCTTTGGAAGCACGCGAAGCCACATCGCGCGGCACCAGGTTACCAAAGGCCGGATAGCGACGCTCGAGAAAATAGTCGCGGTCGTCTTCCAATATTTCGGTGGGCTTTAAAGTGCCCTTCTGAATTTTTTGTGCATCCTCTTTTTTCTTAGGCACCCAAATGCGCCCGTCGTTGCGAAGGCTTTCACTCATCAGCGTAAGCTTGCTCTGATATTCACCATGTACAGGGATGCAGGTAGGATGTATCTGTGTAAACGAAGGATTGGCAAACAAAGCGCCGCGTTTGTAAGAACGCCAGGCAGCGCTGCCGTTGGAGTTCATGGCGTTGGTAGAGAGGAAAAACACATTGCCATAGCCACCCGTTGCCACCACTACTGCATGCGCAGCATGGCGCTCAAGCTCTCCGGTTACCAAATTGCGGGTGATGATGCCGCGGGCGCGTCCATCGACAATTACCAGGTCGAGCATTTCCTGGCGGGTGTACATCTTTACTGAACCATTATGAATCTCTTTGCTCAGCGCACCGTAGGCGCCCAACAGCAGTTGTTGTCCGGTTTGCCCACGGGCATAAAAAGTACGCGACACCAAAGCGCCGCCAAAGGAGCGATTGTCGAGTAAGCCACTGTATTCGCGTGCAAAAGGCACGCCCTGTGCCACGCATTGATCGATGATGGCGTTGCTCACTTCGGCAAGGCGATAAACGTTGGCCTCACGTGCACGGTAGTCGCCGCCTTTTATGGTATCGTAAAACAAACGGTAAACACTGTCGCCATCGTTGGGATAGTTTTTGGCAGCATTGATACCGCCCTGTGCTGCGATGCTATGCGCCCGACGGGGACTGTCGAGGAGAGTGAAAATCTTGACTTTGAACCCCAGTTCTCCAAAACTTGCCGCTGCTGCTGCTCCTGCCAGGCCAGTGCCCACCACAATGATTTCGAGCTTGCGCTTGTTGGCCGGATTTACCAGCTTATGCGAATCTTTGTAGTTGGTCCACTTCTGTGCTAAAGGACCTTCGGGACATTTCGATTCTAATTTTATCATAGCTGTCAGATAATTAAACTTGAATATTTTCACTAAAATAAATAACCAGCGGGATTACCGTAAAGCCGATGCCTAAAACGATGGCAATGACCCGGCTCAACCCTTTGAGAAATGGCATGTACTTGCTGTGATTAAGGCCCAGCGACTGAAAGGCCGACTGGAAAGCATGATCGAGGTGAAAAGCCAGCAGTACAAAAGCGACAATGTAACCAATTACAAACCAACCCTGCTTAAACTTCATCACAACAAGTGCTCCCAGGTCGTGGTAGGTCTGGCCACCATAGGTCACTGGGTCTACCTCGCCAAGGAATTTGGCTTTGATATAAAAATCCATCAGGTGTATCACCAGAAAAATCAGGATGATGATGCCTGTATGAATCATAAACTTGGAGAATGGCGAGGTGTGCGACCAGCCTTCTACTTTGTAGCGTTTGGGGCGCGCCATCCAGTTCTGAATTTGTATTATCAATCCAAGAATAATGTGGATGATAAAACCGCCAAAGAGAATCACCTCGAAAACCTTTATCAGGAAAAATGTGCCCATAAAATGAGCTGCTAAATTAAAGATTTCTCTGTCGGCGGTGGTGTCGGTGCCGGGGATCAGCAAAGTGAGATTGATGCCCAGATGGACGAACAGAAAAGTGATAAGAAACAGTCCCACCAAGGCCATGATGGCCTTTTTTGTGATGGAGGAGTACTGTAATGAAGAACTGCTCATAGGATTATGTTTTTCGAATATTAATGTTCTGATTTTTTGCAGTTGATTAAAAAAACTTTCTTTTGTAAGAAACGAGCAAATTTAGTTTTAAAATCATTCGTACTCATGCTAAATAACTCATCCGACATAATTTATAACCTTTTTAAATAATAATTTCCTGAATAATCTGATAAAATGATGCCTGTTTCTGTTGCTGAATCACAACTTTTCAAGAATCATCGAGAGCGTTTTGTAAAACTGTCCGAACCGCACAGCATTGCGGTTTTTAGCTCGTCGGCACCCGCAGTATCTGTTGGGGAAGCGTGCCATCCGATGATCGCTGGTACCGATTTTTATTATCTCACCGGAATAGGTGCGCCGCAATGTTTGCTGGTGTTGGCGCCCGATCATCCCGAACCCCGGTTGCGGGAAGTGCTTTTTGTGCCGGAGCTTACGCAAAAGGAGATCGTTTGGGGTAGCGATAAAATATCACTTACTGACGCCGCCACCGTTTCCGGAATCGACGAAATACGTCCGCTGAAGGAAGCAGAAGGCATGCTCGCCGAATATTTTAGCTGGTGCCGGCAGGTGTATCTGAACGTTCCGGAGCATCACCCTGCAGCAATTTTTGAAGGAACATCCGGGCGAACCACCGAACTGCTGCTGATGCAACGCTACCCTGTCCATCGTTATCTGCGTGCAGCGCCTCTGCTGACGAAGTTGCGCATGATCAAAGATGCCGCTGAACAAAATTTCATTGCGCAAGCGATATCGCTTACAGCATCGGCTTTCGACAGGGTGCTGCGTTTTGTCCGGCCAGGTGTAACAGAATATCAGGTGCAGGCTGAGATAGAACATCAATTCCGCTACAGCGGCGCTACCGGTAATGCTTTTGTTCCCATTGTAGCTGCCGGAAAAAATGCCTGCACACTGCATTATTCGCGCAACAGCGCAAGATGTGATGATGGCATGCTGCTGCTGCTCGATTTTGGAGCGCAGATAAATGGCTACGCCGCCGATGTTTCGCGCACCATTCCGGTAAACGGAAAATTTACCGAACGCCAACGGCAGCTTTATGAGCTGGTGCTAAATGTACAAAGAGAAACCATCAGCCGGATGACGGTGGGGACAACCCTGCAGGAACTCAACAAATTTGCCGGAAAGCTGATGGAACAGGCACTGATAAAAGCCGGCCGGCTCAATGCTGCTGAGATAGCAAAGCAAGACCAGAAAAAGCCACTCTACAAAAAATATTACATGCACAACGTGGCGCATCATCTGGGGATTGAAGTGCACGACGCTGCTCATAAATATGAACCTTTGGCCGAGGGCATGGTTTTAACATGCGAGCCGGGAATCTATATTCCGGAAGAAGAAATCGGCATCCGCATCGAAGACGACATACTTATTACCCGCAGCGGACCGGTGATTCTTTCTGCTGAAATTCCGGTTTACCCCGACGACATAGAAAAATTGATGAGAAGGATTTTAAAAAAATAATTTGACATGAACCAAACTATAATTCACAATAACAAAAAGATTCGTTTTACTGATCATGGGCAGGGCAACGTAATGGTTTTGCTGCACGGCTTTTTGGGTTCGCTGCACGTCTGGGATGATTTTTCACGCGAACTCATAACTCATTTCAGAGTAATTGCCATCGACCTGCCGGGGCATGGAGGCTCTGATGTTATCGAAGATGCAAATATGGAATCTCTGACCGGGATGGTAAAAGCGGTTTTGGATTCCTTGCAAATCAGCTCATGTCTGGTGACAGGGCATTCGATGGGTGGTTATGTGGCGCTGCAATTTGCCCGGCAATATCCGCAGATGTTGCGCGGGCTTTGCCTGTTTCACTCGCATGCCTCCGCCGACACCGAAGAAGCCAAAGAAAACCGACGACGTACCATCAACATAGTGCAGCTCAACCACGATGGTTTTGTCAGGCAGTTTATCCCCGATTTATTTGCAGAAACAAACCTTATGCGCCTTACTACTACCATAAACCGGCTGCAGGAAGTTGCTGCCGGGGTTTCGGTGGATGGCATTGTGGCTTCGCTCGAAGCTATGCGCGGACGCTCCGGGGCTATCGAGCTATTGCAAAATATACAAATACCGGTGCTCTTCATCGCCGGAAAAGAGGATTCGCGTATTTCGGTGCAAAAAATTATGTCGCAGGCGCTTCTGCCTTCTCACGCCGAAGTATTGATGCTTTCCGATGTTGGCCACATGGGATTTGCCGAAGCACCCGAAAAAACGTTGCCCGTTTTGCGCGACTTTGCTGCCCGCACTTTCGCTTTTAAATCTGAGGAAAAAGCATAAAAAAAGCCCTCTGTATCGCAGAGGGCTTTTGTTTTTTTTACTAAAGAATCTTCAGCTTAGTTGATTCCAAGTTTGGTTTTTACCAATGGCATCACATCGTTGGACGGCTGTGAATAAAGCACCATTCCTTGCGTAGAGTTCAGAATGTAGGTGTAGCCGTTCTCTTCGGCAACTTTCTCGATAGCTTTGCGGGCTTTATCAATGAGTGGCTTGAGCAATTCGTTTTCATAATTCTGAAGGTCTTGCTGTGCCTGCTGCTGGAAATCTACCAGTCGGTTGTAAAGATCCTGCAGCTCTTTTTCTTTGGTTTGCTTGATAATGTTCGACATGGTAGGCTCTTTGGCCTGGAAATCCATTTGTTTGTTTTCAAGCTCTGCCTGCATGGTGGTGAGCTGGTTGGAGAGGCCTTTGGCGTAGGTCTCATAAGCGCTATTAATGGAGTCCTGTCCGGGCATCGTCTGTATCAGTGATGAAAAGTCGATGTGACCGAATTTTTGAACTTTTTGAGCGTTGGCTGCAATGGCAGTGGTCATCAACACCAAAACGAAGAATACTTTTGCTATTTTTTTCATTCTCAATTTATTAAATGATTTTCTATTCAATTTGTAAGTGGGCAAAATTATATTAATTAACATTAACTCAAACAAATAAAATGTAACAGATGGCTATTTAAAACTGGTTTTAAAAAGAACCCGAAATTAAGCTCTGGCTTTTTACCTTCCTCTTACGCCCATAATGCTTCCAATCTGCTCGAGCACTTCGTCGGAGATGTCGTATTTGCTATCCACAAACATAATCACTGGGCCGCCAGCCTTGTCGAAGATGAAGGCATAGTTTTTCTTGGTGGCAACCCCCTCAATAGCGTTAAAGATTTTTTCCTGGATAGGTTTGATAAGTTCTTCGCGTTTTTTGAATAAATCGCCTTCCGCGCCAAAGCGTTTGCGCTGCAGCTCTTTCACCTCACGTTCGGCGGCTACTATTTCTTCTTCGCGCTTGCGCTTCAGGTCTTCGGGCAGCAGCACTGCATCGGCCTGGTAGGCTTTGTACATTTTATCAACATCAGCATATTGTTTCTCGATGTCCTCCTGCCATTGTTTTGATAATTCTTCAACTTCATTTTGGGCGTCCTGGTATTCAGGGATGTTTTGCAGGATGTACTCCGTATCCACATATCCTATCTTTTGGGCTGTTGCTGTGATCGACAGCAGCACAAAAAGCACTCCCATCAGCATCAGGGTTTTGGTAGTTACACTCACTATTTTTTTCATGATTTTAAACCTCCGTATTTTAATTGTAGAAAACTTCGGCGAACGTTTACAAATTGTATTCCAAAATAGGTTTCATTATTTTATTAATCTATCGACTGGTTAATTGAGAAATGGAACTGACCTTTATTGGCTCCGGGTATGCCGGGCACATTGTCGAAGCCATAACCCCAGTCGAGGCCAAGCACGCCAAACATAGGCAAAAATACGCGCAAACCGGCTCCCGCCGAACGATAAACTTTAAACGGATTGAAGTTAGCAAAATTGGCCCAGGAGTTACCGGCCTCTAAAAAAGCAAGCGCGTAAATAGTTGCGCTGGGATTGAGCGAGAGCGGATAACGCAGCTCAAAAGTGTATTTGGTGTAGATACTTCCGCCCAGGTTAGAGTTGAGGTAATAATTGGGTGTGATGGTTTCGTTGCCGTAGCCGCGCATGCCTATCAGCTCGCGTCCGTCCAGGTTGTTGTAGCCCGACAATCCGTCGCCACCCAGATAAAACCGCTGGAAGGGCGTAACGCCAAGCGCCTGATTGTAAGTGCCCAAAAATCCAAATTGGGTACGGGTGCTTAGTACCAGGTTGCCAATAAGTTTTGAGTAGAAATTAGCTTTGATCTTCCACTTGTGGTACTCAATCCATTTGTACTTTTCATTTTCCGAAAGGGTACTGTAATCCTTACCGCTAAAGGCCGAATAGGGCGGAGTAAGTTCCAGGCTCACCGACACCTCCGAGCCACTGCGCGGGAAAATGGGTGCATCTATCGAGTTGCGCGAAAAGCCAATGTTGTAGTTGATGTTGTTGTATTTTCCGTTGCCATCGCCTACCGGGAAAATGGTGGTGTAGTTGCGCAGATTATAAATCTGCAAATTTATCGATTGAAAAAGGCTGAAGTAGTCGTCGGGCCACCGCAGGCGTTTTCCCAAGCCGAACGAAACGCCGTCGATGGTAAAAGAGGAGCGTAACGGGTCGTTTTTGCTTCGCCCGTTAGAATAAAGCGAGTGGTAATAGGAAACGCTGAAAGAGTTGGGTTTTTTCCCACCCAGCCAGGGTTCGGTAAACGAAACGTTGTAGCTGATGTATCCTTTGCCATAGGATTGCAAACGCAGGCTAAGCTTTTGCCCGTCGCCGCTCGGTATCGGGCGCCAGGCATCTTTGTTGAACATGTTGCGCAACGAGAAGTTGTTGAAGCTCAAGCCCAGGGTTCCTATTACCCGGCCATAGCCCCAGCCGCCCGAAAGTTCGATTTGGTCGGCAGAGGTTTCCTCCACCTGATAGATGATGTCGACGGTGCCGTCGGTAGGATTGGGCTGGATGTCGGGCTGGATGGTTTCTGCATTGAAATAACGCAGTTGTGCCAGCTCGCGGGTGGTGCGGATCACGTCGGTACGGCTGAAGAGCTGCCCAGGACGCGAGCGCAGCTCGCGAATAATCACCCGATCGTTGGTTTTTGTGTTTCCTTTCACCAGCACCTTTTTGATGCGTGCCTGCTTGCCTTCACGGATGCGTATCTCAAGATCAATGGTGTCGTTTTCTACGTGCACTTCCACCGGAATGGCCTGAAAAAAAAGATAGCCGTCGTCGAGATAAAGCGAGCTTATGTCGATGCCGCCGGGGTTGAACGACAGGTTGGTGTTAAGCGCCTCCTGGTCGTAAACATCGCCTTTTTTGATGCGCAGCACGGTATTCAAAAATTCGTCGGTGTATTTGGTGTTGCCTATCCAGGTGATATTACCAAAGTAGTAGCGTTCGCCTTCCGAAACCTTCAGGTCGATGTTGATGGATTTTTCGTCGTGGCGATATATAGAGTCGCTGATGATCTTGGCATCGCGAAAGCCCAAAGCATTGTAGCGGTCGATGAGCGCCTGCTTGTCTTCTTCAAAATTCTTTTCGATGTATTTCGACGGTTTAAAAATCCTGATCTTGATATTATCGTTCACGTAGTTTTGAGCAATGGTTGGGATGCTGTCGAAGTTGAGATTCAAAGCAGCACTGGCCGCATTCCAGATGAGCAGCTCGATGTCGTCGAAGGGGCGGAACACACCTTTTTCTTTGGTATTTTTAAAAGTCTTCAGCGCCTGCTGGTCGGTAAGGTGTTGGTTGCCGATGATATTAATATCATAAATACGAATACGGTCGTTTTTATCAATATCAAAGGTAAGGATCATGCTGTTGGGTTTGGTGGTATCGGGGGTTTGAATGATGTTCACCTCGGCATCCAGAAATCCTTTTTTGGTATAATAATTAACGATGCGGTTTTTGGCTGTATTAATGAGGTTGTCGGTAACCACGTCGCCACGCACAATCTGTATCTCGTCGCGGATGTTGTCGGCTTCGGCTTTTTTAACACCTAAAAACGAAAACTTGGAAAGACGCGGGCGCTCCCGAAGGTCGATGTTCAGAAAAACCATGTTATCATTTACACCTGTCACCGAAATATTGATGTACTCGAAAAGTCCCTGGTCCCAGAGTTTTTTGATGGCAGCACGAAACTTGTCGCTGGGGATTTTTATTTTATCACCTACCTTCAATCCTGAAATCATCACCAGCACGTTTTGGTCGAGGTACTGGATGCCTGACACTGTTACGCCGCCAATTTCGTAATCTTTGGGTTGGGTATAATCGATCTTGAAATCGCCGGCGCCGCCTATCGACACCTGCGCCATCAAATAGTTGCCACTTATCAGCCACAACATGGCCACGATGGCGAATGGTAATAATATGACCCGGGTGCTAATTGTCAGGATTGCCTTTTCTATCATCTTTTTATTTTACTTTGGCCTGCTCATGGATTTGTTCGCTGGTGCATCCAAACCTTCTTTCACGGCATTGATAGTTAACAATAGCTTCGTAGAAGTCTTCTTTACGGAAATCGGGCCAGAGCTTGGGTGTGATGTACAACTCGGAGTAGGCAAGCTGCCAGAGCAGGAAGTTGCTGATGCGAAACTCGCCGCTGGTGCGGATGAGCAGCTCAGGATCGGGGACATCTTTGGTAAACAGATGATCGGAAATCAGCGCCTCGTTGATGTCGGCCAGTTCGATCTGATCGTTTTTGTATTTGGTGGCAATGGCTTTTACGGCTTCGGTAATTTCGTAATGGGAGCTGTAGCTCAGCGCCAGCACCAGCGTCATGCGGTTGTTGTTGCGCGTTTCGTCGATGGCTTGCAGCACGCGCTTTCTGATGCTTTCGTTCAATGCGTTCAGGTCGCCGATGGCCTGCAGGCGGATGTTGTTGTCGTTGAGGGTTTTTATCTCGATGTTGATGGTTCTAAGGAGCAATCCCATCAGTGCTTCCACCTCACGGCGGGGGCGCTTCCAGTTTTCGGTCGAAAAGGCATACAGCGTCAGATATTCTATTCCCAGCTCGGCGGCAGCCTCTGCGGTTTCACGCACGGAAACTACGCCATTCTCATGGCCAAAAATACGCAGCTTGCCTCTTTGCTTTGCCCAGCGTCCGTTGCCATCCATAATGACGGCCACGTGTCGGGGCAATTTCGTCAGATCTATTTGTTCTTTAAAACTCATTCGCTGTATTCGGTTCTCAATATTCAGTGCAACAATTTGTTAGCTCCCCATTTTCAGCCGTTTTTTTTGGGTTGCAAAAGTATCATTATTTCTTGATGTAGTCAAAGTCGACGCAGGTAGTTTTCTCGCCCAGCCTGAAACGATAGGTGAGGGTAATGCCTGCAAAAGAGTACCAGTCGTTGTTTTCGGAGTTGCCCCGCTGCATGCCCGGTGCATGCTTTATTGCCGATGGATCGGAAAGCATCACCCCGGCATCGATGTCGCCGGGACTAAGGCTGGTAAAATCAACGTAATAATTGGTGCTCACATCGTCCAGATAATCGGTAAAAGTTTTGCGCATGCCCCATTCTACACCGAGGCCAAGCCGCTTGTTGATGCTATATTTAACACCAAATCCGAAAACCAAAGCCATACCGTACAAGCTATACCTGTCGCTATCGGAGAGTTGCCCTTCGGTTCTTAAATCGCGCAAAGCCAGCATTTCGCCCTGATAAGGCGCCTTTGGATTAAAAATAAAAAAGGCCGGCCCGGCAAAAAGATAAGGTGAGAAATAATAGATCTGGCTGCCGGTAAAATATTCCAAAAAGTTCAGCTCTGCAGTCAGCGACAACTCGGTAATTGAGGATTTGAAGCGCAGATTGCGCAGCTCGTTGGTGCCGCTTATCGCATCGTCGCCGGCAATTTGGCCATGCATCAAATTGAAACGTGCCGACCAGCGGTCGTCGAACACAAAACGTATCAGTCCGCCGTACGCCGGCTTAGTGAGCAAAAACTGCTGGTGTGGATTAAGATCGCCCAAATAGTAAGTGCCACCACCCAGCAGACCAATATCCACAACCTGCGCCTGCGACACAGAAATGGTGAACGCTGACGCAAAAAGAAGAAAGATTTTTATAATGCTGTTCCGCATAAAATTATGGCTGTCTTATCGGTAGGTTGTTTTGTGTCGTTCAGTAATCGTGTCCGAAATATCCACCTTGTAAGTGATGTTAAAACCGCTGTTGTCGCAGAATGTATATCCGGTGCCGGTAACTACCGTATCAGCAAAACTGTAATCCACCAGAAAAGTGCCTGATGAATCGGGCGCAAAAAGCACTTTAAAATGGTTGCCAAAGTTGTTGAAGTTAGCAACGCTGTAGGTGCGGGGATCCGACATGAAGAGGGTGATAATGGAAGTGTAGCTGGTAATCCGGCGCGGAATAAAGATGAGCGTATCGGTAACCGTAAAAGTGCCGGCATAGCGCTCGAGGTCGATGGGCTGTACAATTACCTGGCGGCGCATGGTAGCCACATTGCTGTCGGCATCTACAGCGGTGTAATCGAGGTAATAAACGCCCGTGCTGTCGGGGTTTACATTTCCCTCTACGGTGAGCGTCGGGGCGGCGGTTTGATCGTCTTTTACCACCGCGCCGGGGTCGGTGTAGCTGCAGCCCAGCAGCACCGTTGCCGGATTCTGACCCTTGAGCAGGATGACAGGAGGGATTTTATCCTCCGCAATTTTTTGGCACCCGTACAACAACAGCAAGCCAACTAAAACACTTAAAAAAAGCTTATTGATATTCAACATTTATTAAAAATCCAAATTTCATTGATAAACTCATGATGCGGACTTTTATTATAGACAACAGCAGCAATGAGGAGCAGGAAGCGGTCGGCAGTTCTCAGTCTTCCGGCAGCTCCGTTAGGAGTGGCATTATTCTATTTTTCGTTGATCCGCAATGGGTTTTGGTTATAATTTAATAGGCGCCAGGAAACTAATTACGCTGATCTTTCCCCCAGAGCAGCTTTTCGCGCAGGGTGGTGAAAAAATCTTTGTTGGGCAGTTGTATCAGGTTCAGCCTGAAACCAGCACGTTTCACCACCAGCTCCTCCGTATTGCTGATGGTTTTGTAGCGCGAGTCGAGGCCGGTGAGGTATTGTTTGTTGCGTCCGCTAAGCTTTAGTGTGATGACGCTGCTGTCGGGCACCACAATGGGGCGCACCGTTAGGTTGTGGGTAGCAATAGGTGTAATGACAAAGTTTTCGGAATCGGGCGAAATAATAGGGCCATAGCAGCTTAGCGAATAGGCTGTGCTACCGGTGGGTGTAGCCACCAGAAGTCCGTCAGCCCAGTAGGTGTTCAGAAATTTATTATCAACAAAAACCTCAATCACTGCCAGCGAAGTGTTGTCGGTTTTGGTAAGCGAAAGCTCGTTGAGGGCAAAGTTCATCTCACCAAACAAACCTTCGGGCCGTTCGAGGGAGATCAGCGTACGTTGCTCCAGTTGGTAATTGCCGGCGATCACCTCGTCGATGGCAGGCAGGATTTCGTCGCGCGAAATGCTCGACAAAAAGCCGAGCCGGCCCAGGTTAATTCCCAGCACGGGTATGCCCGAATCGCGCACCAGCGAAATAATACCGAGCATGGTGCCATCGCCGCCAATGGAAAACAGCAGGTCGCAATTGTTGCGAAGATCGGCGTGCGTATTAAAAGGCTCCACCTCACAGGCCAGCGTTATCTTGTTGCGAATCTGATTAAGAAAAGGCTCGTACACCAGCAGGGTGCAGTGCGCCCGTTTCAGTTTGTCGACGAGCTGTTGCAGGTACTGTATGCCTTTGTCGGTAACGTTTTTCCCAAACAATCCTATTTTCATAATGGTGAAATTTTAAAAGCAAATGCCATTGATTTTCCGATGAAAGTTGTTTTGAAATATTAGTACAAACATCGTAATTTTTTGGTGAAACAGCTTCGCGCTGTGCTATTGGTGACGTCCCGTTGGGAGCTTAAATTAAGAAATCCAAAAAATGCGACAATAACATTATGCTGGGTCAGGGCTTCTGAATTTCCAGCCTCTTCTTTACAGTGTATTCGCCACATGAAAAAAGAAACCCGGCTCACCCATTCGGTTAACCGAAATCTCGAAACGAAATACCATGTCGTAATAGGTCACCAGGTCAAGCCCCAAGCCGGTACCCAGCAGCAGGTTGTTCGACAGGTCGTTGTATTCTTGTTTATGAAAATCGTCAACATAGCCGGCGTCGATGTACCAATTCAAATACAGAGCGTAGTGGATAAGTCCGAATTTTTGTGATTTCAAAAAACCAATATTCTTCACCCTGGTGGGTACAAGGTTGAATTTTAAAGTGTTTTTGGACAGCACATAGCTCTGGCCGTCTACCACGTACAGCTCGTATCCACGCACAAAGTTACGCCCATAGCCCAGCCCCTGCTGATAAAAATAGGGCTGATCGCGCGAGGTGGAAATCTTACCTGTCCAGTCGGTGCCGAGATAAAAGAGCTTCGAAAGCTGCCAATAGTGTCGGTATGTGCCCCAAATATCCATCATGGAGATGTCGCCGTCACGCAACAAATTAAATCCGCTCTTGCTAATATTTCCTTCGAGGTAGCGACCCTTGAGCGGATAGTTCTTCGAATCGCGGTGGTCGATGGTGTAGCGGTAAAGCAGCGTCAGGTATTCGTTATGTGTTTTTCCGTTGAACGAATAGGTTGGGTTTAGCTTTAGCACCGTGTCGGCAAAATTGTAAAAGTTGTAACCGAGCTGTAGCAAATGGTGCTGATAAAGCGATGGCCTGTGCGTGATACCTACAAAAGAGTAAAAACGTGTGTAGAGATAATCTTTCTCGTCGCGCACGTTGTCGAGCTTGTTGTTGTAGGTTTGGTAGGCTACCTCGTGGTTGCGGCTAAAACCCATGCCTACCGTGGCGCCAAAAGTTTGCTTTTGGTTGATGAAGGGCACATCATAACTCATCTCATATTTTTCGTCATAGCCAAAGCGCAGCAGCAAATTGAGTCTTTCTTTGCGTCCACGCATATTTTCTTTTATTAATAAAAGACCATAAGAAATGCGCTCGGGGTCTTTATGTTGCCACCAGGTGTTGAAGTTGCGATCGGATATTTCAAAGATAGGAAATGGCCACAGGTACCAGCGTTCTATCACGTCGATGTGAACTACCACATGCGAATGCCGGCCATAGCTAAGGATGCTGTCGTGGATGGTGACGAAATTGAATAAAGAGGTGTTCAGCAGGTTTTCGCGCGTGTGCTGAAGATGATTTACCAGGTCGTGGGCGGCGATGGTATCGTGAAGATCAAAAGTAAGCTCCCGTAAAATGATTTTCGGCTTGGTAACTTTGTTGCCACGGATTACTACCGTGTCGATGATGAGGCGCAATCCCGGATCGAACGTGTTGCTGACCACAAACACGCTGTCGCCAATGGTGCGGTCGATCACCAAAGCCGCGCGCTGACCCTGCACCAGATGGGATGTTACGAAAAGAAACGAAATTAGTAAAACAAGCCTCATTATATTTTAAGATACATCATCAGCGAGTCGTAACGGTCGCGAAGCAAGTCTTCGTCTTTTTCGTTCATCCCAAAATAGGCCGGAATATCATATTCAAACCGGGCAAAGGTTTGCAACACCGCTTCGATATTGATGCGATTGAGTTTCAGTGTTATCTGAAGCAGGCTGCTGTTGGGCAGGCTGCTCAACCCCATGCTTAGTATTTTGGCGTCGTTCGACTCGACGATGCGCGCTATCTCGCTAAGCGAAAAATCCGTTTCGTTCACCTGCAGTACGATGATGCCGCCCGGATTGCCCAGCGACATGGTTTCGGTCATTGTGTACATGGCCGTTTCGGCGGTGAGCGCACCCAGGTAGGTATTGTTAGCGTCGGTAACGGCCACGAGGCTGATCCGGTTTTGTGCCATGAGCCGCAGGGCATTATAAAAATGATCGCTTTGCGAAACCGATACCGGCACCGGCGACAAGTTTAATTCGCCAAGTGTCAGGTTTTCATCGGCAGCTTCCAGCAGGCACTCTTCGCCAACGATGCCCTCAAACACTGTTTGGTTCACCAGCGGCAGATGGCTCACTTTTCCTTCGAGCATCAGCTTTAGCGCATGCTGCACTGTGTCGGTGGGCGAGAGAGGCGTTATCAGATCGTCGATCAATTCGATGGTGGTCATTTTTTTGATTTTTTCTGTAAAAGACATTTTAAAAAAACGTCCCGCTTTCGCTAAAAGTACTTCCTGTATGGCTGCTATTCCCATTCCCACAGTTCTTTATCCAGGTAGTCGTCGTTGTAGATGCGCAGATAACTGTCGTAGCGCGAAACAGGAATTTTTCCTTCTTCCACGGCTTGTTTCACGGCACATTCAGGCTCATGGGTGTGGGTGCAGTTATGGAAACGGCATGCATGCATATAACGTCGCATCTCCGGAAAACGTTCAGCAATCTCATGTTTTTGAAACTCTACCAGCCCAAACTCACGGATACCGGGCGTATCGATGATGTATCCACCGATGGCCAAGGCATGCATCTGGGTGTGGGTGGTAGTGTGGCGTCCTTTTTCGTTGTAGGAGGAGATGCGTCCGGTGGCCAGCTCCAGTCCCGGTTCTATGCGGTTGATCAGCGCCGACTTGCCCACTCCCGAAACGCCTGAAAACAGATTTATCTTTCCGGCAACGGCCGCCTTTACCTGCTCAACATTTTCGCCTGTGAGCGCCGAGACCCTAAAAGTGGGATAGCCGGCCTGCTGATAAATATCCGACCATTGCTGCAGCTTCTTCAAATCCTTTGGTTGGTAAATATCTATTTTATTAAAAACCAATGCGGCGTCGATGTGATAGGCCTCGGCAGTTACCAGAAATCGGTCGATGAACCCGGCGGTGATGCGTGGCTCGCGGATGGTAACTACCAGCAAAGCCAGGTCGATGTTGGCGGCAATGATGTGGGAGAGCTTCGAGAGCTTGGTCGATTTGCGTATGATGTGGTTGTGGCGGGGCAGAATGTCGGTGATAATTCCTGCAGGCTGATCGGGCACGCGCTCCAATGTTACCCGATCGCCCACAGCCACCGGGTTGGTGGTCTTGATTCCGCGCAGCCGCAGCCGTCCCTTGATGGTGCAATTGAGCTGCTCGCCATCTGCCAGTTTTACCTGATACCAGTTTCCGGTTGATTTTATTACTAATCCTTCCAAAA
>JAAYIU010000230.1 GCA_012523265.1 Bacteroidales bacterium
GTAATTTGCCTCGCTGCGCTCGGCGTAATTTATCCTCGCTTCGCTCGGATGTAATTTGCCTCGCTGCGCTCGGCGTAATTTGTTGTAATTGGGCTTCGCCCTGGCCGGCTACCAGTTTTTATACGGATTTTTCATCAACACCGAGTTGTAGTAGCGAGCATCGCCTGTTACTTCCTGGCCGAGCCATTGAGGTTTTTCAAATTGATGTCCTTCTGACGGAAGCTCAATTTCGGCCACGGTGAGGCCTTCGTTTTCGCCATAAAATTCATCCACTTCAAACTTCAATCCGCCGGATGCGGGTACAATGTACCGGGTTTTGTCGATGATTCCCGGTTCGCAAAGCGCCATGAGTTCCTGTGCTTCTTCCAGGGTTATTTGCTTTTCCCATTCGTAGCGGCTGGCGCCCGATGCGCTGCCAATGCCCTTGATGGTGATGTAGCCGCTGTCGCCTTTTACGCGTACACGCACCGTACGCTCCGGCACCGAGGATAAGTAGCCCTGAATGATCCGGGTTTTTTTGGTTACGAATTGGCTAAAGTCGCCTTTAACCAAAAATTTGCGTTCTATTTCTTTTGCCATTTTTCTTTTAATTAGCCAGTTTTTTATCAATCATTCCTGTTACGCGCTTGATAGCCTGTAAGTAGTTGATGTTCTCCACTCCGCCGAGGCCAAGCATTTCGATTGTTTTTTTAATATCCTCCACTTCGGTAGATTCAGAGTTGATGGATTCTACCAAAGCTCCGTTTATCCAAACCATCGCATACTCGCAAATGGTATCGTTCACCATGTAGCCATATCGTTCTTTTTCGACAGTTACGGCGAGCAGCTCCGGATGAATTTTGATGATAGCAAGAAATTCCTCCAGGCTATATTCATCCTTATCGAGTGCCGGCATCTCCACCTGAAAAGCAGAAAATACTTCCTCGCTCAGCATTTTTGCAGTCATTGGGAATTCGCCTTTCATAAGCGGATTCCACTGCTCCAGCCCGTCCACTTCCTGCACGAAAGTTTTAATATCCATTTTACCATCGCGAATCTTGGTGTTGTTGATGTTGTTGGTTTTGGATACGATGTAGGTTTCTTCGGAGGTGCGTTCCCACACCTTTTCGGGAACAGGAACTGACAGGCGTGTCATGCGATAGGCTGCCTCCTCCAAATCTCTGCCGAAGGTGCGGAACTCGAATCGTGGCTTAGAAACCTCGCCAATTTTTAATTTTTCTTTTGTCATGATTTTATGATGTTTTGGTATTTTAAAAATCTATGTTATTCCAACTTTCCGGCAGGCTTGTGAGGCCCATGATGCGCTTCAGGGCAAGCGGGTAGCTCACATTTTCGACGTTGCTGTCGATGCCGAGCAATTTTTTCGCTTCCAGCACTTTGCCGGCATCTTCGCTTTCGATACAGATGGTTTGAATAGAAGCGCCATTTACTTTTATCTCGGCAACTTCGGTGATACAATCGGCTACTGTGTAGGCGTGTCGGATCTTCCAGACGTAGGCAACTGCCAGGTCGGGGTCGATGGTAATCACCTCGGCGATAAACTGGCCGAGGGTATATTTCTCGCGTTCAAAAACCGGGCTTTCTACACCAAGTGCCGGGAAGACAACCGTTTTGATTATATCAGCATCCAGCGGAAACTCTCCCACCAAAAACGGATTCCACTGTTGCAATCCGGCATGCTCCTGCTCCAGCACTTTGATGTCCATAATCCCTTCCCGAATTTTTACGTTGTTCTTGCGCTTAAAGGGCGTCAGCAGATAAACAGAATCCATCCGGCGCGTCTTTTCCCTGGGCGACAGCGCCATAATTTTCTCTTCTATTTTCGAGAGCGCATTGCCAAAAATCCTGAAC
>JAAYIU010000309.1 GCA_012523265.1 Bacteroidales bacterium
CCCTCGAGTGCCAACCTTGCAAGTCGCTTGCGTGGATGTCCCAAAACAAGCCGTCGGTTTCTATAGCTTTGCTCCAGTCCTGGCGGGTTTTGTCGAAGGAGATGCTGAAAATTTTAAAACCATCGGCGTCTTTAAATCTTTTGTTTTTAAAATCTCTGTAAGTCTTTACTAACACAGGGTTCTCGCGGCGGCATGGGCGGCACCATGAGGCCCAGAAATCGACCAGGACAATGCTTCCGCGAAGCTCGGAGATTTTGTGTGGATTGCCATCCAAATCATTCAGGGTAATGTCGGGCAGAATGTTGCCTGGCTCCACTCCTATTGTTGGCGCCACCTGTGCCTTAATAAGGCTCGCAGAAAAAAACAGCGTTGTGATAATTATCATTGTGATAATGAAATATTTTTTCATCATTCGTCAATCGTAATTCGTCAATCGTAATTAACAGACGCATCTCCCCCGCCGGGGCGGTGCGTCTCTACATTCCTGATTTAAATTCTTTGTATTTCGGCGCCAAGTGCGCGCAGGCGTCCGTCGATGTTCTGGTATCCGCGGTCGATCTGCTCGATGTTGTCGATGATGCTTTTTCCTTCTGCCGAAAGGGCGCTGATGAGCAAAGCTACTCCGGCGCGGATGTCGGGTGAGCTCATGCGGATGCCGCGCAGCTTGTATTGCCTGTTGAGGCCGATAACGGTGGCGCGGTGCGGGTCGCACAGGATGATGCGTGCACCCATGTCGATGAGTTTATCAACAAAAAACAAGCGGCTCTCAAACATCTTTTGGTGGATCAGCACGCTGCCTTTGGCTTGTATGGCCACCACCAGGGCAATACTTATCAGGTCGGGTGTAAAGCCGGGCCAGGGCGCATCGGAGATGGTCATGATAGAGCCGTCCATAAAAGTTTCTATTTCGTAACCCTCCTGTTCGGGAATCTCAATGCTGTCGGCGTTGAGCTGCATGCGAATGCCCAGCCTTCCGAAGACGTCGGGGATGATGCCCAGATCGGCAGGGTTAACGCCGGCAATTTTTATATTGGATTGTGTGAGCGCTGCCAGGCCAATAAAACTCCCCACCTCGATCATGTCGGGCAAAAGCCTGTGACTGCAGCCCATCAGCACCTCCACACCCTGCACAGTGAGCAGGTTGGAGCCAATACCTTCTATGCGCGCGCCCATGCTGTTGAGCATCTTGCAGAGCTGCACCACATAAGGTTCGCAGGCAGCATTGAAGATGGTGGTGGTGCCGCTTGCCAAAGTAGCAGCCATCAGCACATTGGCGGTTCCGGTTACCGAGGCTTCGTCGAGAAGCATGTAGGTGCCTTCGAGCCGTTCGGCTACGACGCTGTAATAGTTTTTTTGAAAATTATAATCGAATTTAGCACCCAGCTTTTCCAATCCGATAAAATGGGTGTCGAGCCTGCGCCGTCCTATTTTGTCACCGCCAGGCTGTGGAATAAATGCCTTGCCAAAGCGCGCCAGCAGCGGCCCGATGATCATGATGCTGCCGCGCAGCTCTGCACTCTTTTTGCGAAACTCGTCGGTAAGCAGGATGTCGAGCTGGATATCAGATGCTGTAAAACGCCAGGTTGCCTCGGCAGTCTTTTCTACCTTTACACCAAGCAGCTTGAGCAGGTCGATAAGTTTTATCACATCCCGAATCTCCGGAATGTTACTGATGGTAACCGGTTGGCGTGTAAGCAGCACGGCACAAATTACCTGAAGAGCTTCATTTTTGGCACCCTGTGGTGTAATCTGGCCCTTGAGCCGTTTGCCACCGCAAATTTCAAAAGAACTCATTATAAAATATTTCTGGTGTTAATAATTTTTAGGACGGTTTTGCTTTTTCTGTGGCTTGTTGCCGCCATGCTGTTGGCGGGGCTGATAGCTCTTTGTAGATTTCTTGCGTGGCTTGGTACCCAGCAGCTCGTTGGTGGTGGTAAACTGATAATCGCTGTCAAGCTCGAGTTTACCATCAGACAACTCATCAAAATGTTTTTTTATCAGTGCATCGTCCACCGAGTCGCGGTTCCAGGTAAGATATGATTTCTTCAGGTGGTTGGCAATATTTTCGACGAGCGCGTTTTTGTCGTCGCCGTCAGGATATTTGGCAACCTGCCCGATGATGTTCTCGATATTTTTGCCATAGTATGTAAAGCGCATATTACGGCGTGGGTAATCGAGTTTTTGTGGCGCTTTGGTCAGCACTTCGCGGTCGGGCACCGGATAAGGGCTGTCTACGTCGAGCTTGAAGCGGTAGACGATATGCAGATGATCCCACAACCGCTGCCGCAGCTCGGGCGAGTCTTTCTGCTGCGTATGAATATTGGCCATAATGTCCACGACCACATGTGCCAGTTGGGTACGTTTGGCGCGGTCGTCGGTATTGACTACGATCTCAACGATTTTTTGCAGATTACGCCCATACTCGGGAATGATGATTTTTTCGCGTTGGCTGTTGTATTCCATTTATGTATGATATTGATTTTTTTAATAAAGCATTCTTTTTTTGATAATAAAAAAATTATGGCTGGCTCATCAAGCGCCGGCCACTTCGGCTTTTAGCCGTTCGGCATTTTCGGCAAGCTGCAACTGATCGATGAATTCCTGAATATTCCCATCTACTATCGATTGCAGATTGTACAAGGTGAAGTTGATGCGGTGATCGGTGACGCGCCCTTGCGGGTAATTATAGGTTCTGATCTTGGCCGAGCGATCGCCTGTCGAAACCATCGTTTTGCGCTTTGATGAGATCTCTTCAAGATATTTCTGATATTCCATCTCATATATCCTCGAACGCAACACGGACAGAGCTTTCTGGTAATTTTTAATCTGCGATTTCTGATCCTGACAGGTAGCCACAATGCCGGTAGCGATGTGCGTAAGCCGCACTGCCGAGTAGGTGGTATTTACGCTTTGTCCGCCAGGTCCTGAGGAGCAGTAGAGGTCTTTGCGGATGTCGGCAGGTTTGAGTTCTATGTCGAATTCGTCGGCTTCGGGGAGCACCACCACCGAGGCTGCCGAAGTATGCACGCGTCCCTGCGTTTCGGTTTGTGGTACGCGCTGCACGCGGTGTACGCCCGACTCGTATTTCAGCTGGCCATACACATTGTCGCCGATTACGTTGAAGATGATCTCTTTAAAACCTCCCACCGTTCCTTCGGTAACGTCCACACCCTCGAGTTTCCAGTTTTTGCTTTCGCAAAATTTCTGGTACATCCTGTAAAGGTCGCCGGCAAAGATACTGGCTTCGTCGCCACCGGCACCTGCGCGTATCTCGACAATAGCATTTTTGCCGTCTTGCGGATCGGCGGGAATAAGCATCAGACGCACTTCCTCTTCGAGTATCTCTTTGCGTTCGAGCAGATCGTTGAGTTCTTCTTTGGCCATTGCCCTGAACTCTTCGTCTTTCTCATTTTTTAAAACATCGCGCGCCGATTCTATGTTATTTTCTATGTTCAACAAAGTTTCATAACCATCCACTACGGGTTGTAGTTCTTTATAACTTTTGCCAAGCTGAATAAACTTCTTCATATCGGCCATAGCCGAAGGCTCGTTCATCTGTTTTTCTATTTCCTTCCAGCGATCTTTAATTGCTTTCAGTTTATCAAGCATATTTGTTTCGGGTACTGATATCATTTAATTTTAAATAAAGTGGGCAAAGATAACACAATTATGCCAACGCTAATTGGCTGCAAGGTATTGCAAATCACTGCAAAAGGGTGTCTTCTGACTGATAATCAGGAAATTTTGCGAACGAAAAGCTGCGCATTGATATAGCGTGTAACGCGCACCGGCGAATCTTTGTCGATAAAGCCGGATTCGGCTGTAGCGTCGAAGATTTCATCGTCGATAAGTACCTTTCCGGCAGGCCGTAAAACGGTACGTGCAACGCCCTCACGGTTGATCATGCTGGTGTAGCTGCTTTGCGCAGATGTAAAACCATCCGACTTCTCTTGCGTCGACGACAGGGCCAGCCCGCCGAAGGCACTGCTGGTGAAAAGCTTCTTGCTAAAATAGATACTCCCCACCAGTGCCAAAAAGGTAGCGATAATTACTGTAAAGAGCGCCACGGTGATGTCGTCGATGTGAAGCAATGAAAAATCAAATCCTGTGTTGTCCAGCATGCTCAGCACCAGCCCGGCCACCACCAGAACAATTCCTGAAATGCCCGCGACACCAAAGCCAGGCAGCGCAAATATCTCCACCGCTATCAGCACCACGCCAACTGCAAAAATGATGATCTCCCAGTTCGCCGCCAGACCTTCCACATAAAGCGGCGCAAAATAAAGCAGTGCTGCCAGGATGGAGGCTGCTATTGGAAAACCGATGCCGGGTGTCTGCAGCTCGAAGTAGATGCCGCCGATGATGACCATGATGAGCAACCCTGGGATAAGCGGATTTACCAGGAAGCGGATGATGCGGTCGGACACCGAGAGTTCGTAACGAATGATCTGATAATCGGTGATGCCGGCAGCGGTGAGCACCTCGGGAATGGTGTTGGCGGTGCCTTCGCAAAATCCGTATTTTATGGCTTCGGAGGCAGTGAAGGTGATCACGGCTCCTGAATCGGAGATGCCGGGAACCATGATGCGTGGATCGACCATACCCTCGGCGATCAGCGGATCGCGACCGCTGGCTTCGGCGGTAGAGCGCATCATCGAGCGCATGTACGATTGGTACTTGTCGGGCAGCGCTTCGCCGGTTTGGTTTACCACCGTGGCTGCGCCGATGTTGGCGCCCGGACGCATGTAGATGCTGTCGGCAGCAATGGAAATCAGTGCGCCAGCCGAGGCGGCGTTGTTATCGATAAAAACCCACACCGGTATTTTCGATTGAAGGATGGCCGTACGATTACTGTCGGCAGTGCCTAACTCGCCGCCGTAGGTGTTCATGTGTATCAGAATGATGTCGGCAGCAGTATCGCGCGCTGCTTTCATCGAGTGACGCACCAGGTGCCAGGCCGGGGGTGAAATCTCTTCCTTAATATCAAAAACGTAAACACGTTTTGGCCTGATGGTATCTGCATCTGATTGCGCCCAAACAGACGACACCTGAAAGGTGATGAAAAAAATCAAAAATGAGATTGCAGCCAACTGACCGACATTGCGGTTTATTTTCATTATTTGCGATTCTAAATTATTTATTCCTTTTATGATGAATGATTTCAGGTTTTTTATCAAATATAAAATCCCTTTTCACCCAAAACTTCTAACCTCTAACTTCTTACTTTAAACATCCTGCTCCTCTGCCGGAAAATATTTTCCGATAATCTGCTTCAGCTCGTCATGAATTTTTCCGTTTGAAGCCACCAGTTCAGCGCCAAAAATATAATTATTTCCGCTATCGAAATCTGTGATCTTACCCCCGGCCTGTTGCACGATGAGCGCTCCGGCGGCCACATCCCACGCGTTGAGGCCATATTCGTAAAAAGCCTCAAAGCGGCCACAGGCCATCCAGGCCAGGTCGGCGGCTGCCGAGCCTAAACGGCGCACCCCATGCGAATTCCGCAAGAAATACTCAAACATCCTCAAATATGGCTGCAGCTTTCCATAATCGGTGTAAGGAAACCCAGTAACCAGCAGGCTGTCGGCTACTTTGCGGGCATCGCTTACGCGGATAATTTTACCATCGCAATAAGCGGCACTTCCTCTCCAGGCATAAAAACATTCGTCGAGATTAATTTCATACACCACCCCTGCCACCACCTCCTGGTGCTCCATCAGCGCAATGCTCACCGAAAAAATCGGGACTCCGTGGATGAAGTTGGTGGTGCCGTCGAGCGGATCGATCACCCAATTGTAGCGCTCGGCTCGTTTGGTAGCGGTGTTTTCTTCGGCAATAAAACCGGCACCCGGCACCAGGTTGGCCAGCGCTTCCACAATCATCTTTTCGGTAGTTTTATCCACATACGACACAAAATCGTGCAGACCTTTGGCTTCGACCGACTGCATCGAAAAGTTGTGGCGCTCCTGCCTGATGTAAGCTCCGGCTTCGTGCGCTATGGCAATGGTTTTATGGGTAAGATCTTCAAGATTGACAACAGAATTCATAATTGTATTTTAAGTTGATTAGTAATTGTTTGGCAAATCTACTGCTAAATCCCGGGGAACAAAAAACAAACTCCGGGGGATTTCGGATTTGGGATTTGAGATTTGGGATCTCGCAGTCGGTGTAAACAACTCTAAATAAATCTCAAAAATCAAATCTTAAAACCAACTTTTTTGGGCTAAAGCCCAGTGAATTTGCTATTCTTTTTTCACCTGGCCTAAAGGCCGGGGTTAGTGACCAACCGGCAATAAATTTTTTTTTCAAAGCCTGACCAAACTGCTCCGGGGTTTGAAATTTGGGATTTGAGACTTGTAATTTATTTGTCATTGTTTACACCGGCTACCGACGGTTTGAGTTTGGAATTTGTGATTTATCTCTTTTTGGGTGTACATATCTGAAATAAAACAACCCGAAGGTGCCAGCCACCATCAGTCCGATGGCAATGATCTGCGCCTGCGTAAGCTCCAGACCAGCCATCTGGTAACGGATGTTGACGCGCACAAATTCGATAAAAAAACGCGCCACACCATTCAGCACGAGATAAAACGAGAACAACATACCGGCGGCAGGAAGTCGCTTGCGAAACGCCCACAGCACACCGAAAAAAACCATGGCGATCAATGTTTCGTACAGGGAAGTAGGAAAAACAGGCTGCCCCAGCTCATAACAATAGGTGCCGCTGCAATCTATCAGTGGCACGCCTTCTTTGATGACGTTGTGTGCAAAAGTAGAACTCCACATAAAATCGGGCAGCCAGCCGAGCCATTCTGGTTTGGCCACCGTATTAACAATTCCCCAGCAGCCGTCACCGGAGAGCTGGCAGCCGATGCGGCCAATGCCGTAAGCCAGCATCAGCGCGGGTGCTATGGCATCGGCCATTACCGGCCACCGGATGTTGTGGCGCTCACCATAAATGCCCACAGCTACCGCTGCCACGAGCAATCCGCCATAAAATGTTAATCCGCTAAACGAAAAAAGCGTCCCGATCGGATCGCGGAAAAGCTGTGCGGGATGCTCGACAACATCAAAGATTTTGGCTCCGGCAATTCCGGCCACTGCGGCTACCATTACGATTGCTGGTGTAAGATCGCGCGCCCTCAACTTTTTTTCACCACAATCAGCAGTCGCATCTCCTGCCTTTTTACTTTTTCGATAAATTACCCAAAGCACCGGCACCATCACCACCAAACCACCCCAAAAGCTGCCCTTTGGCGAGAGTAGAAAATCCTGCGGACTGGCGGTAAAATCATCATAATTAAAAATGATGCCCACGAGCTTAAATCCGATAATGAAATAAAGGATTCCGGAGATAAGATATTCGCTTACAGAAGGTTTGTTATCGCCAGCAATCCTGGTATTTTTCAATTTTATTTCGCCGGCTGTCTCTTTCCGGTCCAATTCAAACCAAAGAAGCACTCCTGCTGTGACAAAGGCCAACGCCACAAAAAAACCGTAGGTCTGAACGGGCAGGTTAAAATCAATTCCGGTGAGATCTTCTACAAGATCAGTGATACGTGGATAGGCTCTCAAAACAAAGTTGGAATTAGTACGTTACTCAAAAGTTAAAACATCGTGCGGGTGTTAAAAAAGCAAAAATAGGTTTTCCGAATAACTCATAGTTATAAATTTGTTGAAAAATCAATACAACAACAAAAAACCCCCATGCTGAAAAGATTCAGAAATAAATTGAAATCACTTTCGGATCAGGATTTTCTGGACAAGCTGATTCATCACGATGTTTATCCCCGAAAATATTACGCGGCAATAGAACAAGAGGCACGCACGCGCTTTTTCAGCAACCGGCATTTTAACGGGGAAAACGATAAATATATTCATCCTGCCACTTTCCGTCCCACCGCTATTAAGCGCAGAAATGTCGTTACCGGCGCGGCGATGGTAGTGGCTGCCGCAGCATTGGCTTTCGTTCTTTTGTATTCGCTCAACACCAGCCACCTCCCCTATTTGCACACCACTTCAGCCAGCCGAACCAGCTCCGCTGTCAGCACGCCGTCAGATCCTTCGCCCACCGGCAAAAAAATTATAGCTGTTGCCAATGATGATGCAAACAAAGAGAAGGTTATCGATCAGCCAAAGGCCAGCCGCGACAAACCCCTTCAGTGGGAATCCTCCTATCGCCCACTTTTTGTGACTTTCGAAAAGCAGACTATTCCCGTTGCAACTATTGCGATAGCTGAAGAAACTAAGCCTACAACAATTGATGACAATCAGCAGCTTGCGCAAAACAGGCAGCCAGAACCCGAACCGGCAGTTCCTGAAAAAACTGCCACAGAAACTACTCTCCCGCCAAAACAAGAAATCACCAAACCAGAGCCAAAACCAAAAAAAGTGCTACCGGTAGCTGATGAGACGCCAAAAGCCGAACCTGCAGCGGCTACGGCCAAAGAACCCGTGAGCGACTACAGCAACGTGTCGCAGCTCTCGGTGCCGCTGCTTCGGCAGTTTATACCTTTTATCAACGACTGGGCTTACCAGCAAACGCAGCAGCCGGGCATCAAGGATTACTATGTCGAAAACAACTCGCTGGTAAATCTGGTGCTTACACGCGAATACTCCGATTCATTGGCCGTATTTCAGCAGCAGAGAGCCACGCAGATGATGAACCGTTATTATAGCGCTCTCAAAGCCAAGCTGGGCGAAGATTTTCCGCGGGTACAAATTGAGATAAAATTTTTGAAATACAACACTGATTTATAGACGGCATTCATTCCCACCTTCCCGAAAATCGCTGCAGCAAAATTCCTCCTACTATTAATGCCAGACCGGCAATGGTCGACAGCATGATGGTTTCACCAACGGTATAGCGTATCCATATCAACGAAAGAAAAGGCGAAAGAAAAATCAGGTTGGAGATTTTGGCGGTAGTGGTGCAATAGCGCAGCGCTTTGAGCCACAAAATAAAAGTAATGCCCATCTCAAACAAACCAATATACACGCTGCCGGCAAGGCCGCGCGCATCAGGCCACCGAAAGCCTTTGGTCAGGAGCAGATAGATAACCACGTAGAGCAATCCGAAGCTGAAGTTAAGAAAGAGCTTGATGATCTCTTCTTTTTTATCTTTTACATTAAAAATCCAATACAGCGACCAGAAAATAGCGCTGCCTGCGGCCAGGAGTACGCCGGGAAGACTGCTGAAATGCAGACTCAACCAGCGACCGCCGGTGGCTATTACCAATGTTCCCACAAAACTTATCATCACGGCAAGCATGCTCACCCAACCTATACGCTGGTGTAGCAACGGCACCGAGAGCAGCACCAGCACCACCGGCCAGATGTAGTTGAGGGTGCCGGCTTCCTGCGCAGGCAAAAGCTCATAGGCACGTATCAGCACAAGATAATAAAGGAAAGGATTGAGAAAACCGAGCACCGCCGCCAAACGTACATCGTGCCAGCGCAGGAGGCGCAACTTTTTGAGCCGCCCCGAAACAGCCATTGCCGTAAGGAAAAAAATGAACGATACCGTCGAGGCGTAAAAAAGCAGGTCGGCAAAGGCGATGTATCGCAATGTGATTTTGAAAGCCGAGCCAATGGTCGACCACAGCGCCACAGTAATCAGCGCATAGATGTAGGCCTTTTTCTGGTTTTTCATTTGTGGGCGTCGGGTCAGGTTGCGGCGTCGATTATTTCGCTCAGCTCGAGCCAACGGTCGCTGGCTTCGTCGATCTGCTGCATGACGGCGGCAATCTGCTGCGACCATTGTATCAATTCATCCGGCGAACCTTTGCCGCTGTTGAGCTTGTCAAGTATTGCCTCACGTTCGGCTTCGAGCTGGTCTATTTTTTCTGTGAGGGTTTCATACTCTTTTGTCTGTTTGTACGAAGGTTTCTGCAGCGGCTGTTTGCTGCGCGTGTCGGTGCGTGGTGCATCCGTGCGCGGAGCCATCTTTTGCTGCTTCTCGTGCAGCCTCCTCAGGCGGGCATACTCCGAGTAGTTGCCATAATAATCGCGAACGCGTCCATTGCCTTCGAAGGCAAAAATATGATCCACCACATGATCCATAAAATAACGGTCGTGCGAAACGATCATCAGACAGCCTTCGTATCCCATCAAAAACTCTTCGAGTTTATTCAGTGTGTCGATGTCCAGATCGTTGGTAGGCTCGTCGAGAATCAGAAAATTGGGTTTGCGCAGCAGCGTGGTGAGCAGGTAGAGCTTACGTCGCTCGCCGCCACTCAGGCTCGAATAGTAGTTGTAATGAATATCTGTTTTAAAATTAAAATAAGAGAGAAACTGCACCGGCGTCATGCTGCCCTTTTTAAACTCAATCTGCTCGGCGATGTCTTTTACAATATCGATGATGCGTTTGTCTTCTTTCATGGGCAGTCCCTCCTGGCGGAAATAGCCAATTTCGAGGGTTTTGCCTTTTACCACGCGTCCCTTGTCAGGTTTCACCTCTTCCATGATAATCTGCAGCAGGGTGCTCTTGCCTACCCCATTAGGACCGATCACCCCGATGCGGTCGCCTTTTTTGAAGGTGTACGAAAAATCGCTCAGCAACTGTTTTCCATCGTAAGCTTTGTCGATGTTGTTTAGTTCCAGGATTTTGCCACCCAGGCGGTGCATGTCCACATCGAAGCCGCGGAGTTGTTCGCCCAGGCTCGTTTTGGCTTTTTCTTCGATGCGATAAAAATTGTCTTCGCGGGCTTTGGCTTTGGTGGCGCGGGCCTGTGGCATGCGGCGCATCCATTCCAGCTCGGAGCGATAGCTGGCACGGGCTTTAAGAATTTCGGTTTTCTCGTTGGCAACGCGCTCCTCGCGCTTTTCGAGAAAATAGGTGTAATTGCCACGGTATTTGTACAAGGTCTGGTTATCGATCTCCAGGATCTCGTTGCAAACCTGATCGAGGAAGTAGCGGTCGTGCGTTACCAACAGCAGCGCCAGATTCTGGCGGTTGAGGTAGTTTTCGATCCATTCGATTGTGGTGACGTCGAGGTGGTTGGTAGGCTCGTCGAGGATTACCAGATCGGCATCGTCGATGAGTGCTTTGGCCAGCGCCACTTTTTTGCGCATACCGCCAGAAAGCTCTGCGATGGTTTGCTGCAGATCGACAATGTCGAACTTACTCAGAATTTCTTTGATCCGGGCTTCGTAGTTCCAGGCATGCAGCTCATCCATCCGGGAAGTAATGTGCTGGGCAGTTTCTTTATCAAACTTATGCCCCGACGAAAGCATGGTGTATTGCTGCAAAAGCGCCATCATCTTGTTGCCCGTGGCAAAGAGATACTGCATAATGGTATGGCTTTCGTCCATTTCGGGATTTTGCGGCAGATAAGAAATCCGCACATCGTTGCCGACGGTTACCTGACCGCTGTCGGGCTGCTCGGTGCCGATGAGGATGCGCAACAGACTTGTCTTACCGGTGCCGTTGCGGGCTATCAGTGCCAGCTTCTGCCCCGAGGAGATGCCAAAAGAGATGTTCTCGAAAAGCAATTTCTCGCCAAAAGATTTGGTAACATTATCAACGGTGAGCAGATTCATGCGCTGGATTTTAGAAATTTTGGTGCAAAATAACGAAATTAAGAGAGAAGAAGTTAGAGGTTAGAAGTTAGATTTTAATTGGAAATGTAGCAGTCGAATTATGATTTACCATTTGTGATTTACGATTTATGAATTACGCTTGCCCTGAGCCTGCCGAAAGCAATTACGATTTTACGGATGTCCATGATTTTTTTACAATCCTATTCATCAAAAACGGGGATGCGCTGTTTATGAATTAAAAATTACATATTTTCGCAGGTATTAATATTTACATTTAAAATTATGAACAACAAAACCATACTGGAAACCGTAGGAACCATCACCAAAAAAGAGGTGCTTTCCACCGTCGAACATGATACCGACAAAGCGCTCGTGCTGGAATCGATGAAACCCTATCCGGGCTATCATGGCACCACTATTCCTGACCAACTGAACCCCACTTCGCTGTTTTTGGTTACCGACCAAAAATATACCGGCGAAAAAGTGATTCGCGCCACCATGGGTGTAAAGCGGGAATTTACGGATACTTTTGATGCTGTGCCCGGACAGATCACCGTTTTCAACAACCTCACACCCTGTATCCGCATCAAAGACATTAACGACTACGAAAAAATTGAAGATCTGATCCGGCTGTACCGCAAAAACGGCATCGACTTTATGAAGTCGCGCAATATGGATCCGTTTTATGGATTGATAAAAATCCGCAAATATTTCACCCTGGAGCTTTTCGAGCCTGACATGTACCTGGATACCCGCACCACACAAATGGTCTATTTTGTAATCCCTTCGCTGATAAGCTGGGATGTTTTCGAGAGCATCACCCACAACCTGAAAATCAGCGATGAATATAATAATTTTGATGCTGCCCTGGGTGTATTTTTCACGCCAGAAGGTGTGATTGACAATATCAGACTTTACCGCGAAGAAAACGACATGGACAATATCAGGC
>JAAYIU010000027.1 GCA_012523265.1 Bacteroidales bacterium
AGCAAAGCCACTGAACAGTATAGAGCTGTGGATACTACGAGCTTTGATAAAGAAGCCCACCGGCTTTATCAGGATGTAAGCGCATTGCTGGCACAGCATTATGTTGATCAGGCAAACCAGAAGGTTACCGGAGGACAGGTTGATGAGGCACTATCACTTTTGCAGCAGGCAGTGGATGTCGATCCTTCCAGCGGAGAGGCTTATGGTTATCTGGGCGCTGTTTATTTTAATAAAAAAAACTATGAAGCTGCAATAGCCGCCTACGACCGGGCTATTGAATTGACGCCGCGCCGACAGTATTATCTGAACCGTGGCGCTGCCCGCACCGAGCTGGGCGATCTGGAAGGCGCTTTCGCTGATATGTCGATCGCGCGGAAACTGTCGGAAGAAGGCGGGCAGCCAACCAGAGAAGCCAGTAAGCCTGAAAGGTCAGAGGAGGTTCCGGCTGCTACTGAAACTGACACGGCAGAAATTCCAACCACGGCAACCGAACCCGCCCCGAAGCCCACCGAAACGGCGCAGGATTATTATTATTGGATCGACCGCGCCGACCAGGCTTTTCGTGCCAACGAAAATGTCAACGCACGCGAATATTACCTGATGGCGCAGCAGGCCGACCCTTCCAAAAGATATCCCGAAGCACAGCTTAATTTGATTGATCAGAAAAGTGAATCTGTTGCACTGCCGGCAGCCAAATCTTACGACCAACTGGTTTCGAGAGCTGATTATTATTACAGCATAAAAGCTTACAAAAACGCCAAAGACCATTATGCGCAAGCATTGGAACTGGCGCCCGAAAAGAAGTATCCGGCCCTGAAGATTGAAGAGATCGACCAACTGTATCTCAACGATAGTATTCCTGCTGCTACTTCCAATAAAAATGATCCTGAAAGCCTTGACATAGATGCTTTGCCTGGCCAAAGCAATTCCGGCGCGGAGTTTAACGATGCAAGCACCGCCCTTTACAACGAAGGGTTGCGCCGCTATTACGACAGCGACCTGGCCGGCGCATTGGAAAAGTTTAAAGAAGCCATCGCGCGCGATTCCTCTTTTGTGGATGCCTATTTCAACAGCGGATTTATAAAACTAAATCAGGCCGACTTTGAAGAAGCTATCGCCGATTTCGACATTGTGCTTTCGCTGCAACCCAACGATAAAGCCTGGTTTTACAAAGGTCGCGCACTCATGGGACTCGGAAAATTTCACGAAGCTTTGGCGCAATACACTTTGGCCATTGCGCAGAACCCTCAGTTTTTTTATGCCTACAACAATCGTGGGAATGTGCTTTTTCAAATGGAGCAATACCAGGAGGCTGTTGATGATTTTTCGGCTGCCATCGACATCAATCCCGATTACGTGTTTGCTTACAACAATCGCGGAAACGCATATTTTAAGCTAAACGACTATCAGGCCGCCATCGACGACTACGACAAAGCTATCGGGCTGCGACCCGAGTATGGTTTTGCTTATCTCAACCGCGGCATCACCTACGAAGTAGCCGGACAAATGGACCGGGCCTGCGCCGACTGGCAAAAAGCCGCTGAGCTGGGCATACAGGTAGGCTATGAATATTATATCGAACAATGTTTAAAACAAGAGTAATCATCAAAATCAACATATAAAATGAAATTTATCGTATCCAGTAATTATCTGCTTAAAAACCTCCAGTCGATCAGTGGCGTGGCCAGCTCCAGCAACACGCTGCCCATACTCGACGATTTCCTTTTTGAAATCCGTCAAGACATCCTGCACGTCACGGCTTCCGACCTGGAAACCACTATGACAGTGAGTTTGACACTTACTATGAGCGAAGAAGAAGGAGCCATCGCCGTGCCGGCCAAGATTCTGCTCGACACGCTAAAAACCCTGGCGGATGTGCCCATCACCTTCACCATCAACAACGACACCTACGCCATCGAGATGACTGCCGGCGGCGGAAAGTACAAACTTAGCGGCCACAACGGCGAAGAGTTTCCCGAAACCCCGACAGTGGAAGAAGGCAGCAGCTTCACCATCAAATCCACCATCCTTTCTGAGGCCATCAGTAAAACTGCTTTTGCTGCCGGCAACGACGAGATTCGGCCGGTGATGTCGGGGGTGCTGATGGAGCTTACCGACGAAGGCATGGCGCTGGTGGCTACCGATGCGCACAAGCTGGTTCGCTACGCCCGCAAAGATGTTGTTACCGATAACTACGACTCTATCATCCTGCCTACCAAGCCGCTCAACCAGATAAAAAACATCCTGGGCAACGAGGAGTTGGATGTGAAAGTGGAGTACAACGACAAGAATGCCTTTTTTGCTTTTGGCAATATCCAGCTTTTGTGCAAACTTATCGTAGGCAAATATCCTAACTACCCGGCGGTAATACCTGTGGAGAACCCCAACAAGCTGCAGATAAGCCGCTCGCTGCTGCTCAACACCATCAAACGTGTGTCGCTGTTTGCCAACCAAAGCACCCATCAGATACGTTTCAAAATATCGGGTCAGCAACTGGAACTCTCTGCCGAAGACATCGACTACAGCAACGAAGCTGTAGAAACCATAAGCTGCAACTATGATGGCGAAGACCTCGAAATTGGTTTCAACTCCAAATTTATGCAGGAGATGCTCAACAACGTCGACACCAAAGAGGTGCTGCTGAAGATGTCGCAACCCAACCGCGCCGGCCTGATCATTCCCGTAGAAGAAGAGCCACCAGACAACGAAGAGATCCTGATGCTCGTGATGCCCGTGATGCTGAATAGCTAACAAGATGTGCTGATGTGCTGATGTGCTGATGTGGGGATGTGCTGATGTGCTGATGTGCTGATTAGGGGATTTCACTGGATTAGCGCCAGAGGCGCGACATTATGGTAGAATGAAATATCAATTACAAATAAAAGCGCCAGAGGCGCGACATTATGGTAGAATCCAAATAAATCTCAAGAATCAGGTTTCGACAGGCTCAACCGACAGGCTCAACCGACAGGCTCAACCTACTGCTCATTAACCAAAATGCCCCGGGGTTTGAGTTTTGGAAATAGGGAATTAACGGTGTCGCTCTGAGCGACGCCGTTAATGGCCATTTGGAATTTGCGATTTGGAATTTGCGATTTGCGATTTGGAGTTTCGTCCCGGCATTTCTTTTTGATTACAATAAAACCCCTGTTTGCCTGTTTTTTGTGAAAACGAGGCTGTAGCCGAAAATTTTAACCTTTATGTCGAGTGTCGTTACCAACATCACCAAAAATTACGGCGAGCAGAAAGCGCTGGATGATGTTTCTTTTGCCATCCAACCCGGAAACATTGTCGGGCTGCTGGGGCCTAATGGCGCCGGCAAATCCACGATGATGAAGATCCTCACCGGATTTATCCCTGCTACTTCGGGCACGGCCACCATCAACGGCATGGATGTGCTGGAAGAGAGCCTCGCGGTGCGCCGGCTTGTGGGCTATCTTCCCGAAAACAATCCGCTTTATCATGAGATGTATGTGAAAGAATACCTGGAGTTTGTGGCGGGTATTTATCATTTAAAAAATAAAAAAGCACGTGTGGATGAAATGATAGAGCTCACCGGCATTGTACCTGAATATCGAAAAAGGATTGGTGCGCTCTCCAAAGGCTATCGCCAGCGTGTCGGACTGGCGCAGGCGCTCATCCACGACCCCGAAATTCTTATCCTCGACGAACCCACCAGCGGCCTCGACCCCAACCAACTGCTCGAAATACGCCAGCTCATTCAGCAGATTGGCAGCCGCAAAACGGTGATGCTCTCCACCCATATCATGCAGGAGGTAACCCAACTCTGCCAGCGGGTTATCATCATCAACAACGGAAAAATCGTAGCCGACGACACCACCGCCAACCTGCAAAATCCCGAAAAAGTCGAGCAGGTGCTGGTGATAGAATTTGACAAACCCATCGCCGCCGAAAAGCTATTGAAAATTGACGGCATTCATAAAGCTGAATCCGACGGCCTCAACCGTTGGGTGATCACCTCAACAGCAAGCCACGACGTACGTCCCGATCTTTTCCAATTGGCCGTGCGTGAGCAGCTCACCGTGCTTTCGCTGCAAAAACGCGATGACTCGCTGGAGCAGATATTTCAATCGCTTACCAAAAATTAACACCCTGCGTTTTAAAATATAAAATTACTTTTGCCCGCAAATCCGGAAGACGACATGCCGGTAACGATTACAATGGAAAGATTTGATTGATTGCAACCATTTAAAAAAATGCTAAAACAGTACGTTTTACCATCCGCCAATCAGCCTGCTTTCCCACACATTTTTTTTATTAATAATTTTAAAACTTCAACGATGAGTTACTTATTCACTTCAGAATCGGTATCCGAGGGCCATCCCGACAAGGTAGCCGATCAGATTTCGGATGCTTTGGTAGATGCTTTTCTGGCCCACGACAAAGAGTCGAAGGTGGCCTGCGAAACGCTTGTTACAACGGGTTTGACGCTGCTAAGCGGCGAGGTGCGTACGGAAGGCTACATAGATGTGCAGGAAATTGCGCGCAAGGTGATCAACGATATTGGCTACACCAAGCAGAGCTATCGTTTTGATGGCAACTCCTGCGGGGTGATCTCGGCCATACACGATCAGTCGGGCGACATCAACCGCGGCGTGGTGCGTGCACGCGAAGAAGACCAGGGCGCCGGCGACCAGGGCATGATGTTTGGCTATGCCACCGACGAAATGGACAACTTCATGCCCCTCACGCTTGAGCTTTCACACATCCTGCTGCAGGAGTTGGCGGCCATTCGCAAAAAAGGCGAACAAATGACCTATCTGGCGCCCGACTCCAAATCGCAGGTAACCATAGAATATGACGACGACAACCAGCCCGTCCGCATCGATACCATTGTAGTTTCTACACAGCACGACGTATTTGATACCGACGAGGCGATGGCTGCAAAAATCAAAAAAGACGTTCTGGAGATTCTTATCCCCCGCGCCATCAAGAAGGTGCCGCGCTATAGTCATTTGTTTAAAGACGACTATAAGCTGCACGTAAATCCTACCGGGAAATTTGTGATTGGCGGCCCGCACGGCGACACCGGACTTACCGGGCGCAAGATCATTGTGGACACTTATGGCGGCAAGGCTCCGCACGGTGGCGGCGCCTTTTCGGGCAAAGACCCTTCCAAGGTGGATCGCTCGGCAGCGTATGCCGCCCGCCACATGGCCAAAAACCTGGTGGCTGCCGGCGTAGCACGTGAAGTGCTGGTACAGGTGGCTTATGCCATCGGCATTGCTGAACCGGTGGGGCTTTATGTAAACACATTCGGCACAGCGCGCGTTAAAAACGCCGACGGAAAGGTGATGAAAGATAGCGGGATTTCAAAGATCGCCAACGAAATTTTCGACATGCGCCCGTATGCTATCAACCAGCGCTTCAGACTAAAAAACCCTATCTACCTGCCTACGGCTTCCTACGGCCATTTTGGCCGTGATCCGTTTGAGCGCGAAGTAGAAGTTTTTTATAAAGACAACGATACCGTCACCAAAACAATCGATGGCAAGGAGCGCCATTTTAAAAACGCGGAGTTTTTTGGATGGGAAAAGCTCGACTACCTCGATCAGGTTCAAAAAGCCTTTCATCTGAAATAAATCTGCGCAAAGGCTCAGCAATTAAAAAAAAAGGACGGCAGTGGATGCTTGTCCTTTTTTTGTTTTGGCGGAAGTGCATCAGCCAGCTTTGTTTTTTGTGGGATTTTGGAAGCCGGCATCGATATTTGGTCTAATTCGCTATGATTATCTTACTGGTATTAACAATTTTTCCGTTAATCTCAAGCACACATACGTACATGCCATCAGAATAGGCGGAGGACGAAAAATAAATCCGATTTATTCCTTTTGAAACATTGGATTGTTGAACGATCTCAAACCGCTGTCCCAGTTCGTTGATAAGATAGATATTGATATCGGCATCTTCATTCAGGGCAAAGGATATTTGCGTTGTACCCGAAAATGGGTTGGGCTGATTTCCAATAATTCGCCCGGCTGGTTCAGCTTGATCTTGAGGCGAGGAGTCAAACGACAGTTCCGATTTGCCAAAAAGCAGGCTGATGTGATAATCTTTGCTTTGATCAAATTCTTTGGCCGAATTATACCGGTATTGGCTTAGCTTACCTGTATATGCAGATTTGAAGTTGCTTAGCTCCATTAATTGGTAGGTATGTGCCAGGTCGATGATGGCAAAGAGCGAATCCTGATAAGAATCAGGATTTTGAATAAAGCCCTCAAAACTTTCGATGGCACTTTGCCAGTTTTCGAGACTCAGGTCGCAAAAGGCGGAAAGCTGTGTGGCAAGCCTTTCGAGCGTTTCGTTTTCGTCGATAGAAAGGTAATACGCTTTTAGTGCAGCGTAATCGTTATCGGCCAGGGCTTCGATAGCAAAAAGTTGCCTGAGCGAAGCCTGCGCATATTTTGTATTGGGC
>JAAYIU010000404.1 GCA_012523265.1 Bacteroidales bacterium
ATTTGATAAAAATTATTTTAAAAACATCTAAAAACCAACAACGGCAGCTTTCGTTTATCGAAAGCTGCCGTTGCCAAAAAGTGTAGGAGAGTAGTTATTTCTTTCGTGCGGCTTGCACATCTTTGGTGGTAACGCTACCACCCTAGTTGCCCCAGCTATTGAGGATATAATTTACCACGTCGCGCACCTCCTCGTTGGTGAGGTCAATGGTGGTCATAATGCCGCCGGGATAGGTTACGCCATTTACTTTTATAGGCTCTTTGGAACCATACATAGTTTGTTTTACGGCGCGCTGCTTATCGGCCAGCAGATAGTCGGCACCGGCAAGCGGCGGAAAAGTCGGCGGCAGCCCGGCGCCATTCAGTTGGTGACACACCGAGCAGGTGCCTTTGCCTTCGTAGATGGCTTTGCCGGCTTTCATACTTGCGGCCAGATCGGGATTACCTGCCTGAACCAGCATTTCTGTAGTTGCAACGTCAGAGGCAGAGCTTACCGCCATCGGAATAAAACTGTAACTGATGGCTGCCACAAAAGCTACCACCACTGCTGATAAAATAAATCTTTTCATGTGTAGAATGTTTGTTAGTGTTAATATTAAGTTCGTCAGAATCCTTACAACAAGCGCTTGTGGATGTTTGTTCGGTGGGAACATGCAATTTCTTTTCGGGTGGCGAAATGAGATGCACGCCCAGTCCCAGCCCTTTGAGGATAAACCAAACGCCAAGCACCACCATAAAAGCCGGCACCAGCTTGCGCAATGATTTTCGCAAAGAGAGGCTTACAAAATTTCCGGCCAGATTAAGTGCAAGCATAATCGGGAGTGTGCCAATGCCAAAAAGCGCCATATAAAAGGCGCCGTACAACGCACTTCCGGCGGCCAGCGAAAGCCCGATGGCTACATACACAGGGCCACAGGGCAACAATCCGTTGAGCAGCCCCACCAGGAACAATGCGCCGTAAGTCTTACGGCCAAAGAGCAAACCCAGCCGGGATTTTACACCATTTACCAACTTAAACAACGGCGAACGCACCAGCAGCCGGTCGAAAAGTAGCGGAAACAAAACCGAAAGAATAATCACCACACCAATCACTATAGACAAGCCTTGCTGCATGCCGGCAAGCCTCAGCCCCTGCCCTGCCAGCCCAAACACAAGCCCCATGAACGTGTAAGTAGCTACCCGCCCCATATTATAGGTGATGGCGCTCATCACTCTGGCCCACCAGCTGCTGCTTTTCAAGGGCAACGACAGCGCGATGGGGCCGCACATTCCGATACAATGAAATCCCGTAAGGAATCCAAAAACCAATGCTGCCGAAACCAATTCTATTTGCATGGTGCTGATTTTTTTAATAATACATTAATCCATTGTTTGGAATCATCATTTCCAGACGTGCGTCCCCCGCCGGGGCGGGGCAGGCCGTGCGTCTCTACGGGTTGCGGTCAAATTCTGAAACGTAAACCTCCTGTTCGGTAAAATAATATTCGTCATCATATTTCCAATCAATTTTTACGATGTAAACGCCTAGATCGAGGTTGGCGGTGGGTATTTTCTGCCGTCCTGCCGTGTCGGTTTTGATGAGCATCGTCACATCGCGGGTATTGTCGGCCGGGCGAAAAAGGTGAATGGTGCCCTCCAGGCTGTCGCGATCGAAAATTAGCGGAAAGCTTATGTCGATCACTCCGTCCCCTTTCAGTATTGTAACTGCCTGGGGCAAAGCTGACGCGTTGTTGCGTTTGTCGATAAGTGTCTGATGGGCAATTTCACGCGGGTAGTAGTCGTCGTACTCCAGATTGATGCTTTGCCTGAATGCAATGGTCACCAGCAGCGCCATGGCGCCTACAAAAGCTATTAGCACCAGCGCGATGGCAGTGCCCCATGTAAAGCGAAGTCGTTTCATAAATTATTATTACTTGCTAATGTCTTTTTTAAAAAAACGCCCTCGCTATTCCACTGCCTCCCCTTGTGGCTCTTTGGCATTGGGAGGGTTGCTGCCCTGCAGGCGTTCGAGGATGTAACTTGCCACCTGCAAAATCTTCTCGCTGCTAAGCTGGTCTTTATAGGGCGTCATTCCCTTTGCGGGAACACCCTCCTTTATCACCTCATACACATCGGCTATGGTGCCGCCGTGCAGCCAGTATTTGTCGGTGAGGTTGGGACCAATAGCATTGCCTTCGCCTAGCTGGCCATGACAGGTGGCGCAAAGTTTTTCTTTAAAAATCGTTTCGCCCGCATCCAGGTCTTCTTCGCTTGTAAGCAAAACCAATTCAGGCTGTCCCGCATTTTCCCGGCTCTCTTCGATGCCCGCACTGGCCGCTGCCATCTGTTTTTGATATTCAGCCTCCTGCAAATCGCCGATTTGATACACGTGGTAATAAACAAAGTACATGGCGGAGAAAATGATGGAGGCATACCACAGCCACATCAGCCACGGCGGCACAGGATTGTTGAGTTCCTCTATACCGTCAAATTCCTTACCGATGATTGGCTTGCCGTCATATTTCGGCTTTTGCCCACCGGCAACTGTTTCGTTAGCTTTTGTTTCCATATTTTTTTATTGTTGAATTTTCAGTACCATCTTCGTCACCATCATCCTGTAGCGGCGCGTCAGACATATCTTTAATAAACCGCTTGTCGAGTCTGAACACCCACCACAGCAACACCACGAAGAAGCTAAAAAAAATGATGATCCCGATAATGGGATAAATCGCCACTCCTTCGATGCTTTCCAGATAATGGATTACTATTCTCATCGCATCACAGTTTGTCCGTTTTCCAGCTCACCCTGCGGCTCTTTGGCATTGGGCGGATTGGTTCCCTGCATGTTTAACACGTAAGCTGTCAGCGCCACCATCTGCTCTTCTGTAAGCTGATTTTTCCAGCTCTGCATCCCTTTGGCAGGAACGCCTTCGGCTATTACATGATAAATATCTTCGGGGCTTCCACCTTTGATCCAGTAAGCATCGGTAAGGTTAGGACCTATCACATTGCCCTCGCCCAGCATGCCATGGCAAGCCACACAATTTTTCTTATACAATGCATCCGCCTCCGCCAATACCGCTTGGTCGTCGGGAAGAGGCATGGGCAAAATGCGGGGTGCAGGAGTGGTTTCCACATCGGGAGTGGCTTCGTTGCCGGGTATCTCGGTAATGTCGCGGCCGAGGCGTTGCAGATAGGCAATCACGGCAATGATCTGTTTCTGCGATTCTGTTTTAATGCCATTGTCGGCCAGGCCGGCAGCAATTTTTTGAGCTTGCTCCATCAAATCTTCATTGGCTTTACTATCATAACCTTCGCCATAAGGAACGCCGAGATACAGCATAGCGCGGATACGGCTGCCCGTAGAAGCTGTGTCGATATCTTTGGTAAACAACCACGGATAGGGTGGCATGATGGATTGCGCATTCATGGCCTGCGGATCGAGCAGGTGGCTGTAGTGCCACGAATCGGGTTTATACATTTTCCCTGACACCACGCCGGTGCGTGCCAGATCCGGCCCGGTGCGCTTGGATCCCCACAAAAACGGGTGATCGTAAACAAATTCGCCAGCTTTTGAATATTCGCCATAGCGCATGGTCTCGGAGCGGAATGGACGTACCATCTGCGAATGGCAGCCCACGCAGCCTTCGGCGATATAAATGTCGCGGCCATGCAGTTCGAGTGGTGTGTATGGCTTTACACTTTCGATGGTCGGAATATTACTTTTGATAAGATACATCGGGACTATCTCCACAACACCTCCGATGAGGATGGCTATCAGCGCCCAAAAGGTGAAAAGATACGGTTTGCGCTCAAGCCACGAGTGCATGGCTTCGCCCACAATCCGGCGTGAGGGCGCTGGCTGCAACGGTGGTGCCGTGGCAGCTTCGTTGGCTACAAAACTCCCTTGCCGCGCTGTCATCAGCAGGTTGTAAACCATCAGCAAAGCGCCGGTGAGATAAAGAAAGCCGCCGAAAACGCGTATATAATACCCCGGCAAAATCTTAGTGACAGTCTCCAGAAAGTTGGGATAAGCCAGATAGCCATCGGCAGTAAACTCTTTCCACATCAAACTCTGGGTAATCATGGCCCAGTAAAGAGGCACTGCATACAAGACAATGCCCAGCGTCCCGACCCAAAAGTGAGTGTTAGCCAGCTTTTCGGAATACAATTTTATTTTAAAAAGCTTTGGGAAGAGCCAGTAAAGCATGGCAAAAGTGAGAAAGCCATTCCAGCCCAATACAGCAATGTGCACGTGTCCGATCGTCCAATCGGTAAAATGGCTGAACGCATTTACATTTTTCAACGACAGCAGCGGCCCTTCAAAAGTGGCCATCCCGTATGTCGTAACGGCAACGACCAAAAACTTGAGCACTGCCGACTTGCGCACCTTATCCCATACGCCACGCAGCGTGAGCAGGCCGTTGATCATGCCGCCCCACGAGGGTGCAATGAGCATTACCGAGAACACCACGCCCATGGTTTGCACCCAATCAGGCAAGGAGTTATAAAGCAGATGGTGCGGCCCTGCCCAGATGTACAAAAAGATCAGCGACCAAAAATGCAGGATCGACAGCCGGTACGAATAGATGGGGCGGTTGGCTGCTTTGGGCAGAAAATAATACATCAACCCTAAAAATGGTGTGGTGAGAAAAAATGCAACGGCATTGTGACCGTACCACCATTGCACCAATGCATCCTGCACACCGGCGTACACGGGATAACTCTTGAAAAGTGTAACCGGGACTTCAACAGAATTTACAATATGCAAAACCGCCACCGTTACAAAAGTGGCGATGTAAAACCAAATGGCTACGTACATGTGCTTGACGCGTCGCACCACGATGGTTCCGATCATGTTCCAGCCAAACACCACCCAGATAATAGTGATGGCTATGTCGATAGGCCACTCCAGCTCAGCGTATTCTTTGGAAGTGGTAAAACCCATCAGCAAAGTAATGGCTGCAGCCACAATGATGAGCTGCCAGCCCCAGAAATGAATCCAACTGAGCTTGTCGCTATACATGCGCGTTTTGAGCAGACGCTGCATCGAATAATAAACTCCCGTAAAAATAGCATTGCCCACAAAGGCAAAGATGGCCGCATTGGTATGCAATGGCCGCACCCGCCCAAAAGTGGTAAACTCCAGGTTGAAATTGAAAAGCGGAAAGGCCAGCTGTGAAGCTGCCAGCAGCCCCGCCAGAAAGCCCACCAAACCCCAAATAATAGTAGCGTAAGCAAAGTATTTTACGATCTTGTTGTCGTAGCTAAAGTTTTCGTGTTCCATATTTTTTTTTGATTCGTTTAACTATTCGCTGTCCTTTTTTTTGGTTATGATTTCATTGTTTTGCTGTGTCTCTTCATCATTTTCCGTCCCTTCTTTCAGGACCTCCTCCGGATTCGCATCCTCCTTTTTATCCTCCTCCGGCGCCTCGTCATCGTCCCAAAGCATGCGCACCGAGGGCGTGTAATGGTCGTCGAACTGGCCGCTGCGTGTTGCACGGATAAAGGCTATCAGAAACCCCGTTGCCAAGAGCAGGCTTATTATGATCAGCATAAAAATTATCGACATAATTGTAATGTAGTATTGCTGTGCGCAAATGACAAAAATAATCCTATTCGCCTACCAAATACCGAAAGCGAGAGTTTTCTTTTAAATTTTTGAAACTATTTAGTGGGATTTCGTCAACGATGTCAAAAATGGTCATTATTAAAGACCCCCTCTCACTCCTGCGCCAGCCAACGAAGAGGGTGCCAGCGCACTTGCCGCTGCAGTGGCTTTTGCGGCAGGACTTCGTTCTCCTTCAGAGGAATGCCTGTCCCGATCCTCGGGAGATTGGGGATGGGGTAAGGATGAGTTAGTATTCAACTCCATCAGCCAAATAGTTATAAAAAAAAGCCTTTGATCCATTAGAACCAAAGGCCTTTTTTCCATTCATTCAACCCATTTTACCGAATGATGATCCGGCTTACAGCGGTTTTCTGGTCTGATTTGGCTAAGATAAAATAGATGCCGGGACTCAGGTCTTCCAGCATTATCTCACCTTTGCGCGAAATGGTTTTGCTGTAAACTGAAACGCCCAAACTATTCAAAATCGAAACTTCGTATTCCCCATCAAGTTCGATGGTAAAGGTGCCATTGGACGGGTTAGGGAATACGTTGATTTTTTCCTGAAGCGTAAGATCGGGCAAAGAGGTGAATACTCCCAAAAATTCGATGGTTGACATTTCACTTTCACCACTCGAATAGATGGCCTTAACACCCGCCACATTCATTTCGTTGGCAATAACGTCGTCTGAAGCAAAATCAAAATCATACGCTGTGGTTTCGCCCATCAGATTGTCATTGAGATAAACCTGATAAGTAATCAACTCCCTAGAGGGTGCTTCGGTATAGATCGAAACGTCGTCGATCATTAAAATATAGCCTCCGTCAGAAATATTGCGAATGGTTACGTAGGTAGCCGCTGAACTTATTTCGTAGGTGTACATGTTCCAGGAGTTCATGGGCGGGTGGATGGCGGAAGTGGTAAGCCAGATAAAATCTTCGGGCTGGTATCCGGTAGTGGAATATCCTACCATAATTTTATTTAATGACGGGTTATTGTCAAAGGATTTTGCGGCGAAACTGAAGACAAAATCCTGCCCAAAGTTCAATTTCGGAGAGATAAAATAATCGTCATTTGATCCGGTGTTTACACCAAAGCTGACCAGAAATTTATCGCCACTGTAGGGGGCAATGCCGGGATTCAGCTCCAAATCGATGGGAGGAGTAGTTTGGGAGGGATTAAAAATCATAAATGAATGTGGCGCATTTTCATTGGGATAAGTA
>JAAYIU010000171.1 GCA_012523265.1 Bacteroidales bacterium
GCATCACTTTGGCAATTTCGGTAAGATTTTCGGGCAAAGGTTCGGGGTTGTGCGGGAAATCCCCGTCGGGGTCGCAATAGATTTTTTTGATCTCTTTCACGCCAAGTGCCTCCAGCAATGCCGGGATGGCAATGCCTCCCGTGGAGTTGACGGCATCGACAGCGACCTTAAAATTCGCTTTGCGGATGGCTTCCACATCCACCAGATCAAGGGCAAGCACCTGCCGGATGTGCTCCTGTATGGTGTCGTGGCGCTCGATGAGGGTACCCAGCGCGGTGGCCTCGGCAAAATGGATTTCATCGGAATCGGCAAGGCGCAGAATTTCTTCACCGTCGGCAGCCGAGAGAAACTCACCGTGATGATTGAGCAACTTCAGCGCGTTCCACTGTGCCGGATTGTGACTTGCTGTGATGATGATGCCGCCATCGGCTTTGATATTAATAACCGAAACCTCCACCGTAGGAGTGGTAGAGAGTCCTGTATCGATTACATCAACGCCCATAGCAAGCAAAGTGCCTGTAACAAGCGTGTTGACCATAGCGCCTGAAATACGGGCGTCGCGCCCAACTACAATGGTGAGACGTTCGGTATCGCTTTGCTGCCGGATGAATTGGGCATAAGCTGCCGTAAATCGTACAATATCCAACGGAGTAAGCGCTGTGCCCGGAATGCCACCAATGGTGCCGCGGATTCCTGAAATGCTTTTGATGAGTGCCATAATTACTTTTTTGCAAAAGTAAAATTATCGCTAATTTTGCCGGGTTTATTAAAGAATGATTTATGACAGAAGATTTTGATCCTTTCAGCCATGATGTGAACGACCTGGTCGGCAAGTTTGATGAAATGATCAGACAGGATAAGATGTATTTTTTTGATGTTGAAGAATTTGAAGAGATCATCGATTTTTATCTCGAACGAAATATTACCAAAAAAGCACGCAAGGCCATCGACTACGCCATGCGGCAACACCCCTCTTCTACTGTGTTTATGTTGCGCAAAGCCCAATATTATGCTGATGTAAACAACACCATCAAAGCCCTGGAGATCCTGCACAAGATAGAGATGCTCGAGCCACAAAACCCGGAGATATTAGCTACCAAAGGCGCCGTTTACAGCCAGTTGAAGCTTTACAAAGAAGCCATCAGCGAGTACGAAAAGGCCATCCTCTATTCCGACGACAAAGATGATCTCTACACCCGCATTGCTTTTGAATACGAAGAGATCAAAGAATACAACCTTGCCATCGAATATCTGGTAAAGGCGCTGGAATTTAATCCCGAAAACCAGGCGGTGATTTATGAGCTGGCATTTTGCTATGAGCTGGCCGTACGTGAGGCGGAAGGCATTGCTTTTTTTGGAGATTTCCTCGACAAGCATCCTTATTCCGATATTGCCTGGTTTAATCTGGGCATCGCCTACTCTAACCAGCAGCTTTACGAAAAGGCCATCGATGCCTATGAGTTTGTCATCGCTATAACGCCTGATTTTTCTTCCGCTTATTTCAACAAAGCCAACGCATTAGCCAATCTGGAGCAATATCAGGAAGCTATCAAATACTATCAGGAGACCCTGGAGATGGAAGTCCCCGACGGGATGACCTATTATTACATTGGCGAGTGCTACGAAAAGCTGGATGATATGGAGAATGCTTACAGCAACTACCGCACAGCAGCCCGCCTGGAGCCTGAAGTTTCCGACATCTGGGCCGGGCTGGCTATTGTTTCCGATCGCACCGGCAACGGTAAAGCTGCGCTAAAATACATACGCAAAGCATTATCGGTAGAAGAATCCAACATGGATTTTAAGTTGATACTTGCCGACATGTGCGCCCGCTACGGCAAGCTCGACGAGGCCATCACCCATTATGAGCATGTGCTGAGGCGCGAGCCAGGGCATCCGGATGTGTGGCTCGAGTTTTCGGGCATGTGGTACGATTTAGAAAACCTGAACGAAGCCATCAGCACAATCATGCGCGGCATCGAGGCACAGCCCTCCAACGCAGAACAATATTACCGCCTGGCCGGGTATCTGGCTGCAAAAGGCCGCACCAAAGAAGCCTATCAGAATTTTGAGATAGCGCTTTATATGGACGCCACAGCCTATGAACAATTCTTCGAATATTTCCCGGAGCACAAAAACGACGTTCAGTTTTACAATCTTATCGATCAATTCAAGAAAAACAGAGACGCATGATCAAATACCTCACCCTGGTGATCAAAGGCATGGCCATGGGCGCTGCCGATGTGGTGCCGGGGGTTAGCGGCGGAACCATTGCTTTTATCACCGGCATTTACGAAGAGCTGATCTTTTCGATAAAAAGCATCAATTTAAAAAGTCTGAAACTTCTTTTCCGGGGAAGGATTGCTGCTTTCTGGAAAGCCATCAATGGCAATTTTCTGGTGAGCATCGTCGTGGGCATCGGCATCAGCATTCTTTCGCTGGCGCGGCTGCTTACATTCATTCTCATCAATTACCCGGAACTTATCTGGTCGTTTTTCTTTGGACTTATCGTGGCTTCGGCCATTTATGTAGCTAAGCAAATAAAAGTGTGGAATGCTTCCACGTGGATTTCGCTCATTGCGGGCATCGTGGTAGCTTACGTCATCACCGAAATCACCCCCGCCGAAACTACCGATGCCTGGTGGTTTATTTTCCTGTCGGGCGCCATTGCCATCTGCGCCATGATCTTGCCCGGCATCTCCGGCAGCTTTATCTTGCTGTTGTTGGGAAAATACACCTACATCATGGCCGCTGTAAGCAATCTGGAAATCGGCATCCTGGTTATTTTCCTTGCCGGAGCCGTGGTGGGAATTGTTTCTTTTTCTAATGTGCTTGCTTTTTTATTAAAAAAATATCACAACCAAACCATTGCGCTGCTGGCGGGATTTATGGTCGGTTCACTTAACAAGGTGTGGCCATGGAAAAACAATATCGAAATGTTCACCAATCGGCATGGCGTGCTTAAGCCGCTGGTGCAGGAAAATGTGCTGCCTCAGAATTTCCAGGGCGATCCGCATCTCTACGGCGCCATTGCGCTGGCCATAGCAGGTTTTGTGTTGATCTTTGCCATCGAATGGCTTGCCACACGCAAAAAGGTATGACAACCTTTGCCCTTATCGGAAAAACGCTGACGCACGCTTTCTCGAAGGCTTTTTTTGATGAGAAATTTCTGCGCGAGAATATCACCGGCTGCCGCTATCTCTTAGCTCCGTTGCCTTCCATCGAAAATCTTATTCCTTTTATAAAATCCAATCCTGACCTAAAAGGTCTCAACGTAACCATTCCCTACAAACAAGCTGTGCTGCCGCTGCTCGATGCAGTGGATCCTGTGGCCGGCGAAGTGGGCGCTGTAAATACCATTGTAATAAAGCGTCGCCGGGAATCCATCTGGCTCAAAGGTTATAATACCGATGTTTTTGGTTTTGAAAATAGCTGCAACGGATTACGCCATGCGCAGCGCGCCTTGGTGCTGGGATCGGGTGGCGCAGCAAAAGCTGCCGGTTTTGTATTACAAAAAAATGGAATCGACTACCTGACCGTTTCACGAAATCCAAAAAATGAAAATGAAATAGCTTATCGCGATGTGGATGCCAGTCTGTTGGATTCCCACAAGCTGATTGTCAACACCACGCCGCTGGGGATGTTTCCTGATGTAAAATCCTATCCTCCCCTGCCCTATCAACAGCTAAGCCGGCATCATTTTCTTTTTGATATGATTTACAACCCTACGGAAACCGAATTTCTGAAAAGGGGAAAAGCCGCGGGAGCCGCCACACAAAATGGCCTGAAAATGCTCACCCTGCAGGCCGAAAAAGCCTGGGAGGTATGGAATAGCTGACGCATTCCTGCAAGGATACAATCGAAATTAAAAACCAGACATGGAGAGAATGTCAGAGCTATTGTATTAATGGAAGATGATGCTGACAACGAAAATCTTATTTTTAAGCAAGCTGCGCAAAGCGAGTTTCTAAAAGGCTATTCTGATTCCGATTCCATTTAAGATGACAAACAATTTCTCGCGAAGCATTGTTAAGTAGGCTCACCACAAAAACTATCTAACCATGAAAAATTCCCTGATACTTTTCACAACACTTTGCTTTTTCTTTTTATTAAAAGCATCACCCGTCAGCAGCCAGGTAATGGTGGGCAATACGCAACTCGATACTACCACGATAATTACCGGGCTCGACATTCCGTGGGAAATACGATATGGTCCCGATGGCTGGCTTTGGGTGACGGAACGCTACGGCCGGGTGAGCCGCATCCATCCCGAAACGGGCGAACAAATTGTAGTGCTCGACCACACTTCCGCAGTGTCGCAGCAAGGCGAATCGGGCATGTTGGGCATGGCATTACATCCGGATTTCCCCGCCGATAATCGTGTTTACATCGTTTACACCTAAAGTGACAATGGGATCAAGGAACGGCTTTCGTCGTTTCATTACAATGGTGAAAATCTTACCAACGAAACTGTACTTATCGAAGGCATCGCAGGCAACAGCACCCACGACGGCAGCCGGCTACTCTTTATGCCCGATGGCAAACTAATGATGACCACCGGCGATGCACAAAACCAGTCGTTGCCACAAAATCCAGGCAGTTTGTCGGGTAAAGTTTTGCGCATTAATGCCGACGGCACTATTCCTGCTGACAACCCCACAGCCGAAAGCTACGTTTATTCCCTTGGCCACCGCAATGCGCAGGGCCTTGCTTTATCTGCCGATGGAACCATCCTTTACAGCTCCGAACACGGCCCCGATACCGATGACGAAATAAACATCATCGAAGCCAACCGCAACTATGGGTGGCCTGACGTAAAAGGATTTTGCGATACCCCTGAAGAACAACAGTTTTGTGAAGAGCACAACGTAAAAGAGCCGCTCATCAACTGGACACCCACCATCGCCCCTTCCGATATTGTTGTTTACGCTTCCAACGCCATTCCTGAATGGCAGGGAAAAATATTGCTCACACTGCTAAAAAACAAGCGCCTCCTCGCACTCACCCTCAGCCCCGACGGGCAGAGCATCACCCACCAACAAGAATATTTCACAAATTGGTGGGGTCGCTTGCGCGATATCGCCGTGGGACCGCAAGGCGAAATTTACCTGGCCACCAACGGACAGTCGTGGAGCAACACACAGCCATTTACGCACAGCATCATCAAACTAACACCACAGAACAGCAGCAGCGGACAAAACCTCCGCGCGACACAAAAACCCTTTTCACTTAGAAGCATCTCAGGAAACCTTTGGCTTGACGCCGAAACTTCGTTGCTGGATTCGTCGTGGCACATCTATGACATGGCCGGCAGGGCTGTTGATTCAGGTACCATCACCGCACGCAGCATGAAAATCCCCTTCAATTCCGTCCCCGGTATTTACTTTTTTAATGTTAATAATACCAATTCCGGTGGCGGAGCCGTAAAATTTTCCTGGCGACCCTAAACGGAATGTTAATAATTATCAGAAAAAAAATAAGACAAGATGTTTTATTTTAAAATAAATGTCTACTTTTGCACTCCTTTTAAGAAAAATAAAAGCTACAACAATGAGTAATAAATCGCTATTAACGTTGGTCGAAAACCTGACCGAGATTAAAGAGATGCCTGTTTTTAAGGCTGGTGACACCGTTACGGTAACGTACAAAATCAGAGAAGGCACCAAAGAACGCTTACAAAAATATTCGGGCGTAGTTCTTCAGCGCAAAGGACGTGGCTCAACCGAAACATTTACCGTACGCAAGATTTCCAATAACATAGGTGTGGAAAGAATTTTTCCGATAGCTTCGCCGTTTATCGACGAGGTGGTCGTTAACAAGCGTGGCGTTGTGCGTCGTGCACGCATTTTTTATCTGCGCGAGCTGCGTGGTAAGAAAGCCCGTATCAAAGAGAAAAGAGTATAGTTTTTGTTTTTCATAATGTTTGTGTTCAAACCCCGCCTTTGGCGGGGTTTTTTTGTTGGGCTTTACACCTCCGTCACTTCACCTTCCTTTGCCAGCGAGGTGTTTTCAAACACAGCTTTTGCCTCTCCCAAAATCCCGTCCAGTTTTTTGTATCGTGCCGAAAAGTGCCCCAGGAGCAGGTGCTTTGCTCCGGCTTGTTTGGCGGTAAGCGCTGCCTGTGCGGCTGTGGAGTGGTATTTCTCCCGGGCCGCTTCCTTAAGCTCTTCCATAAAAGTAGCTTCGTGGTAAAGCAGATCAACACCCTGTACATACTGCACAACATCCGGGCTGTAGCGCGTATCGGAGCAGTAAGCAAAAGTGCGCGGAGCAGGCGGTTGTTTGGTGATTTCAGCATTGGGGTAAACCACTCCTGACGGGCTAACGTAATCGGCGCCATCCTTTATGCGCATCATCCAGGGCACAGGGACATCTTCTTTTAGCAGAAATGCTTTATCAATTTTTCGTCGTCTGGGCTTTTCGCCAAAAATAAAACCGGTAGTCTCGATGCGGTGCTCCAGCGGGAACGACTTTACAAAATGTATATCCGATTCATAAATAACCTCCTCTTTGCCGGCTTGTGTAGGATGGAAAACCAGTGGATACACCAGCTCAGTCAGCGAGGCTTCCAATTGCAACTGCACGATCTCTTCGAGACGCGGCGGGCCAAACAGATGCAGCTCCTTGTCGCGCCCCATCAGGTGCATGGTAGAAATAAGCCCGATGACGCCAAAAAAATGATCGCCATGCAGGTGGCTGATAAAAACGTGATTGATCTTTTGCAGCTTGATGTGCATGCGCCGCAACTGTATCTGCGTGCCCTCCCCACAATCTACCAGGTAGTATTTGTAGTCCATGTTGAGCAAAATTGCCGACGGATTCCGTGTGGAAGTAGGGGTGGCAGCGCTGCTGCCCAGAATGGTGGCCGAAAACACAGGTGCTTGCATGGGCTTGTTTTGGTGCAAAGATAATTTTTGAAAAGGTTTTAAACCTAAAAAAAAGCTGTTCCACAACGTGCAGAACAGCTTTTTTGTTTATGAATAAAATCGACGCCGCTATGATTATCACGGCATAGCCTGATGCTTTACTTCTTTTTTTCGTCAGCGTCGGAGGCTTCGTCGGTTTCTTCTTTGGCAGTATCGCCGGCCTTTTCATCAGTCGGTTTGTCGGCATTTTCTTCCTTAGAATCATCAGCCTTTTTTTCGGCAGGTTTCTCTGTCGGTTTGTCGGCATTTTCTTCCTTAGAATCATCAGCCTTTTCTTCGGCAGGTTTCTCTGTCGGTTCGTCGGCTTTTTCCTGGGTAGCTTCCTCGTCGGAGGCTTCTACTTTTTCAGTATCCGGAGCCACTTTGGCTTTTTCGGTTTCCTCTACCTGAGCGTCACCGGTTTCGCTGGCTTCATCGGTTGTTTCGGGAGCCTCTTCGGCCTTCTGATCCTGGTCGGCCAGGCTCTTCTCCTGCTCTTTCTCCTTCTTTTCTTGCTTGCGGGCACGCGTTTCCAACTTTTCACGCGCTTCCTGCTCCATCTCCACTTTCAACTCGGCAAGTTCGCTGATGTCGCCCAGGGTAGTTCTCTCGAGGTTGTCCTTGATCTTTTTTACAGTCTGCTTGGCCGAACGTGCCTGGGCTTTCTGTTCTTTATCATCTTTGGATTTCTCGGCCGAGAGCACATCCTGGAACACGCGGCTGTGCGACAGGATGATCTTTTTGTTTTCTTTAGAAAACTCGATAACTTTAAAGTCGAGCGATTCGTCAACTTTGGCCATGGTGTTGTTTTCTTTTTGCAAATGGCGTGTGGGAGCAAATCCTTCTACACCATAAGGCAACGTTACCACCATGCCTTTGTCGGTAGCCGTAGCAATGGTTCCTTTGTGGATAGAGCCAACGGTGAAAACAGTCTCGAACACATCCCATGGGTTCTCTTCGAGTTGTTTGTGGCCCAGGCTCAGGCGGCGGTTTTCTTCATCAACATCCAACACCACCACTTCGATGGCTTCGCCAACCTTTGTAAACTCGGCAGGATGCTTTATTTTTTTCGACCACGAGAGGTCGGAGATATGAATCAATCCATCTACGCCCTCTTCGAGTTCTACAAATATTCCGAAGTTGGTGAAGTTGCGCACCACAGCGGTATGCTTGGAAGAAACAGGGTAGCGTCCTTTGATATTTTCCCATGGATCGGGGATAAGTTGCTTCATGCCGAGCGACATTTTGCGCTCTTCGCGATCGAGGGTAAGGATGACGGCTTCTACTTCATCGCCCACTTTCAGGAAGTCCTGAGCGGTACGCAAATGCTGCGACCACGACATTTCCGAAACGTGAATCAATCCTTCTACTCCCGGAGCTATCTCTACAAAGGCGCCGTAATCGGCTATCACCACAACTTTACCTTTCACTTTGTCGCCTACTTTCATCTCAGGATCCAGCGCATCCCACGGGTGCGGGGTAAGCTGCTTAAGGCCTAAGGCAATACGCTTTTTGCTTTCGTCAAAATCAAGGATAACCACTTTTATTTTCTGGTCGAGTTCCACGATTTCTTCGGGGTGGTTGATACGTCCCCATGAGAGGTCAGTGATATGCACCAAACCGTCGACGCCACCCAAATCGACGAAAACGCCATAGGAGGTGATGTTTTTGACGGTACCTTCGAGCACCTGACCTTTCTCGAGCTTGGCGATGATCTCGGCTTTTTGCTGTTCGAGTTCGCGTTCGATAAGTGCTTTGTGCGAAACAACCACGTTTTTGTACTCGTGATTTATTTTCACCACTTTAAACTCCATTACTTTATCTACATAGATATCATAGTCGCGGATGGGTTTCACATCTATTTGTGAGCCGGGCAGGAAAGCCTCGATGCCGAAAACGTCGACAATCAAACCGCCTTTGGTGCGGCTCTTCACGTGACCTTTTATCACTTCTTCGGTTTCGAAAGCCTGATTGACGCGTTCCCATGATTTGAGTATCCGTGCTTTTTTGTGCGAAAGAATCAACTGCCCGGTTTGGTCTTCCTGACTTTCCACATACACCTCCAGCGGGTCGCCAACTTTCAGTTCGGGGTTGTAGCGCAGCTCGGAGCGCGGGATTACACCATCCGATTTGAAGTTGATGTTTACCACAGCTTCGCGGTCGTTGAGTGCGGCGATAGTGCCTGTAACTACTTCGTGTTCGGCGATAGAGCTAAAAGTCTCGTTGTAAAGCTCCTCGAGTTTTCCACGTTCTGAGGCCGTGTAGTTGTCCTGGTGTTTGCCAGCGGCGTCCCAGTCGAAATCGTCGGGATCGGCAGGAGCGGCATGCTGTTCACCTTTGGGCTTGCCTTTAGGTTCATCTTTGGCAGGCATTACAGGTTCTACGGCAGGCTCTTGGGCTTCATCGGCTGGCTCGGGATGAGGCGGCTCAGCCTCGGCAGCATCGGTAAGCATTTCAGCAGCCATTTCTTCGGCTTGTTCTTTACGAATTTGCGCTTCGGCCTGCGCTTCGGCTTCCTCTTGTGTGATGGCATCTTCGGGCTGAACGTCCTCGGGTTGCACCTGATCACCGGCTGTGCTGCCGGCGGCGGCTGCCGAAGTCAGATTCTCTTCCGGAGATTCCTGGTTTAACTTCTCTTGTTCGTTATCCATTAAAAAAATAATTGTTGTGGATGCTGCCTCTTCACCCGGGTTATTACATCGTTTTTTGACATGCAGATAATTGATTGTCAGGCATCACAATCATTACCTGCAAAAATGAGGGTGCAAAAGTATGAAAATTTTCTTTCGGCAAGCATCATTTGGTGGCATCACAACAATGATTTTAGCTTTTTGTAACTCTCTAAAGTGCTGGCTTCAAAGGATGGATTATAAAGCAATGCCGAGGGATGTGTGAGCGGAAATATTTTTATTTCTCCCAAATCCAATAGTCGGCCATTTATATTTTTAAAAATCATCTCTTGTCCGGAAGAGTCAGGGTGGTATTTTGCTATGATTGCGTTGGTGGCATAATAGCCCAGGGGAACAAGTACACGGGGTTGAATAATGGCAATTTCATCCTCCAAAAAAGCGCTGCACGATTCAATTTCAGTTGGCACGGGTTTGCGGTTTCGTGGCAAAATACATTTCACCAGATTTGTCATAAAAACCGATTTTCTTTCAATGCCGGCTTTGTGCAGCAAATTATTAAAAACCTGGCCGGAAGGACCAATGAACATCTTGTTTTGGGCATCTTCTTTAGCTCCGGGCGAGAGCGCTACGAAAAGAAGCCCGGCTCCGATGTTTCCTTCACCGGTGAGCGCGTGCTTACGCGTAGCCGACAAGCCACATCTGGTGCAAACCCTGATGTGATAATTAAGAACGTCGAGTGAATCTTGCTTTTCGGATGGGCTGAATACTTTCATCTGAAATAAATTTTGCCGGCTAAAATTCTATCCCCTCTCTGGCCGCTACACCATTATTATAATAGTGCTTTATCTCTTTCATTTCGGTAACCAAATCGGCAATCTCAAAAAGGGCGTCCGGCGCATAGCGTCCGGTCAAAACAACTTCCATCTCTTCAGGCTTGGTTTTGAGCAGATCTATGATTTCCTCCTCTTCAAAAAGATGATAGTAGAGCGCAATACAAATTTCGTCGAGGATAAGGATATCAAAACGGTTTTCGGCGATAATCTTAACAACCTCTGCAAGTCCGGCCCGGGCTGCATCGATGTCTTTTTGGGTAGGTTCGTTTTTTATAAAGCAATCCAACCCGTATTGCCTGATTTCAATTTCAGGAAATCGTTTTAAGGCATCCAACTCGGAATAGTGCATGCCTTTTACAAATTGCGCGATGAAAACTCGTTTGCCAGCTCCCACCGCCCTTACCGCCAAACCTAATGCTGCCGTAGTTTTTCCTTTTCCGTTGCCGGTGTACAAATGAATGTATCCCTTGTCTTTTTTCATGTTAAATTTTACTAAAACTTAAATTGCAATATTAAAACAAAATGAGGAAGAATGTTTAGGTCATCTCATTGATAAACAACTTCTTTGAATCTAAAAACAGAAACATTTTCCCAATGCGTAAAAGTAGTAATTATTCCCGGAGTCAGATCATGGAAGTGATTTTTTAAAATTTGTCAGGATTTTCGTTGGTGGTAACAATTTCTTTCATATGTTTGCCAAACAAAAAAATTACCTGCGATGGGCACCCTAAAAAAAATCCGTCATCGTGATGCATTCAGAATCGGAATCTGTTTTGATTACGATGGTCGACTGAAGCAAAGCACCCAGCGTATCGGCACCAGGTGGAGTCAGACACTAAGATGGTGGTGGGTTGACTCTAAGAGCGAGAGCTTTAAGAAAATCAAACCTAACTCCCCCAAACTCAAATCTAGCTCCCCCAAACTCAAAACTACCTTCCCGAAACCCGAAATTGCAAAATATCCAAATCAAGCGATTTCACACCCGGTGTCTGGCTTGCAAAACAGCCGCGACGCCAAATTATTCATAGATGTATAAATAATTAAAATAGCGAAATTTCAATAATCTAACTATTATCAACACCTAAAAAATTAAACACATGAAAAGAAAACAATTTTTTGCTCTTGTGGTAAGCTTGTGTTCCCTTTTTACCATGAATACGGCAATAGGACAAACTGAGGGAACTGTTAATATGCGGGTTGTTTTTCCAATGGAGGTATCCAATGTTAGGTTGCATCTATGGGAACCATACAGTAGCACTTTTATCATGAATGCTACATGTGAGAATGAATTCTCAGCGGAGGTATCAAGCATTTTCAATCCAATGCTATTTAGTGTCTGTCTATTAACTTTATATTGTTGATAACTAATTAGATATATACGAATTTGTGAAATTATCTTTTGTATCTTTGAAGAAATTATTTAACTATGAAACTCTTCGAGGATTTAAAAC
>JAAYIU010000295.1 GCA_012523265.1 Bacteroidales bacterium
AATCCCGAAACTGCTGCTTAGCTCGCAACGTACAGATTTACAGATTTATAAAAATTATGCACTGATTTATGCCTCACTCACGAAAGCCGATTTAGTAGGCGCTGCGGAAGTGGGAAACTTTAGTTTTATAATTTATGAAAAGAAATGCAAGAGAAAAGAATGTGCCAAAGGAGGCCGACTACACGCAAATGCGACGGGGCAGCAACTAACAGCTAATGGATTTCACTCACATTGCACCCACAAATCGGTAATATTGACCCCCTTGGGTCCTGGTTTCAAAGAACGTAATAAGTCGACAAAATTACTGTATTTTTCTTATTGATGTGAATTGCTTGTCTTGCGCGCGAGCGCTGGAATTTTTGAAAGGGTGAAAACACTTACACATTACCGACAAACTCATTGCCGAATGGCAGCGCGATAAAGGCTTGATTTATCTTTTTGAATATTAAAACATATTCTTATCATTGCTCATAAAACACAAAAAAAGGATACGTATGAAAACAAAACAGTTTTTCGTCGCTGTGTTCTTTGCAGCAATCAGCACAGCTTTGTTTGGGCAGGTCAGGCCACAACATTTTCATTTTGAAAACGACCCTGCTTCCCAACATCATTACCCGCAAAGTGTAAATTATGAATTTGCCAATCCCCAAAAAGGTGATCTTCCTTTTGTGGATGAATTTTCCAGGAGCTTTGTGGATCAAAACAATCTTATGCCGGATGATGCGCTATGGAAAAACGCGCAAGCTGCCAATGGTCAGGTTTATCTTTGCGATAGCGTCTTTATTTATCTTACCATCGGGCAACAAAGTAAAACTATCTACCTCCGTGATGCCGAGGGCAAAGTGTTGACAGAGCTTCGTCAAAACAGTGCGGAATCAGGGGGATGGGAAAAGGTTAGCAAACGCAACTATACTCATAATTCTTCAGGTGAGTTGCTAATATTTTCTATTCAGAAATGGAATGCCGGGAGCGGAATCTGGGTAAACGAATCAAAAGATAGCTACACGTACAATAATTTCGGAAACAGACTTTCCCGCCTTCATCAGCAATGGGTTGCTGAAAGTGGTGACTGGGCAAACCGCTTTAATGACAGTTATACCTACGATAATAAGGAAAAGCTGCTTTCAGGTATTTTACAATCTTGGAGCAACGAATCCAGCTCTTGGGAAAACATTTACAAAAACATTTATACCTATGATACTTCGGAAAACTTGCTTTCCCACATTAAACAGAATTGGGATACTGCAAACATTGCTTGGGTTAACTACATTAAAATCAGCTACATCTACGATGCATCGGAATATATAGTTTCGGATCTTTCTCAGGCTTGGAGTAACGGAAACAGTTCCTGGGTAAACATGTACAAAAACAATTATACCTATGATGCTTCAGGAAATAGGCTTTCGCAGATTTACGAGGCATGGATAACCGAATACGATGACTGGTTAAATATAGAAAAATTAATCTTGAGCTATGATGATTCGGGGAATATCCTTACGAAATTTTCGCAGACTTGGAATACTGGTATAAACGATTGAGAGGATAATGCCAGACGTAGCTACGCTTATGATGACTCGGGCAACTTGCTTAGGGATCTTTTGGAGTTTTGGATCCCCGATATGAGTAATTGGAGAAACAAAAGTAAAATGGACTGTGAATATGACTATGATACCCAAAAAGTTGCCGGGAATCACTATACCTGGTTAGGTCAACAATGGATTTCCATCGAAGGCTTGATTTACCTTACCGTTTTTGATAATTTTCTATACTCAAGCTATAATAATCATAAAGCCGAGGCCTACTACTCCTCGTACCTGACTGCCATCCATGATGATGCCGGCCATGATAAAGTAAGCAATTCTTTTTGCTTTCCTAACCCGGCAAAAGACCTGGTGACGGTTTCCAATCCTTTTGGAAATGAAGCAAACCTGAAGATATTTAACATAAATTGGAAACAAGTAAAAGCCATACAGCTCAGCACAGACCAACAGCAGATCTCCATCCAAAATCTCTCGCCTGGAATGTATCTTTTTGTAATTCAATCAGGCATTTCAACGATTCAAAATAAAGTGGTGGTTTATTAAAATTCCGGTAAAATAAAGTTCCCGCTGCGCAGCAGCCAGCGGGTGTTTTTTTGCTTCGCATTGTCTTCCCTCCGATCATGCGACACCATTTTCTTCCTGGCGGACAGAATGGTTTGCATGCAAGGCAAACAAAAAAAGGCCAACCTCGTGGTTGACCTTTTCCATCAAATGTTTAATTTAAGGACTATTGGATAGAAATGGGTTTTGTAACAATATTACCCTGAGTAGTTTCGATGCGTACGAAGTACATTCCTTTTACGAAACCGGAAACGTTGATCTGGAAATCGTTGCCATCAACAACTTGTGCGAATATGGTCTGACCAACATAGTTGATCAGTGTAACCTTTCTCAGGTCGTAACCAGAAGCAATGTTGATTACTTGATTGGCAGGATTCGGATAAACGTTAACGCTACGATCAGCAACCAATTCGTTGAGTGAGGTGAGTGTAGTGGTCATACCGGCCACTTTAGATACACCATAAACTTCAAATTTGTTATCGTAGCTCGGATAGTTAGCATCGTAGGTGAAGGCTACATCAAAGGTTTCGCCGGTTGAAGGACGATACAGTTTGAATGTCATGTTTTCGCTTTCTTCAAAACCGTCGATAGATTCTGTTGAAGGATCATCGCCCATAGCGAGCAATTTAATTAAATTATTTTTAACTCCGATCTCTGTAGTGCCAACGCATTGGTTGTACTGATCGAAAGCACCAACGATGTCGCCAGCCTGCATGGTGCCAATTACCTCGTCGGCAAACAGGATGAAGTGCGGCAGTGAGGTGTTTACAGCAGCGTTCCATGGGGTGCTATAATCGGTACCGGCAGGAGGAACAGCAGCATTGGCAACGATAGAAGCAGTATAATCGAACGGCGGGAATGTTACGCTGTAGTTAGCGCCCGAACGGTTCACCATCATGTATGCCGAACCCGGACGAATGAAATTCAACGGGCTGATAACGTTTGGATCGGGTACCCATATCGTTCCTTCTTCCCAATTGTAGATCAACAGAATCTTATCTTCGAAGCCGGCAAATAAAGTATTGATAGCAGCAGGATAGTTAGTAAGACATGGGATATAGTTAATTGCACCGCTAACTGCAAATGTTTGATCTACGACATCATAAGGTTCATCACCATAGATTGGCAGGCAACCTTCGGCTTTGAATTTGGCTTTGTAGCCAATGGGCTGCCACAAGCCAAGCTGGTTGATAGCTGGTACGGCCTCTGGCCAGAAGTATTTACCCTCTTTGTTGATCATAATAACCAGACTCTGTGAGCCGGGAACAACAACAACCGGATCCATAACTTCGGCAACCGAGGTGGTGGATTTGTCAACATACGATGAAATGCCTCTATGGATAGTTCCGGGGAGTACTTCGATAATTTGCTGCGGGATGTAGAGAATAATGCTTGCCTCAGCAACTACGCCACAGTTAACATCGCCGTTGGCAGTGAGGGTGAGTGTTACAGAACCATTCCATTTGTCAGTCATTCCCACATTGTAGCTTGTAAGAGCTGCAGCAGGATTATCAAAGAAACCATCACCAGTAGTTGTCCACAGCACACTTGACGCGTCGGTAACTACAGGAGCCAGATCAAAGGGTAGCCATTGGTCAAGACCAAAGTCGTAGTTGGCACAGGTAAGATACATTTCATCATCCAGCCCGATGGTCGGATCGGCAGCGATGTGCAAGGTCATTGCTTCAACAGCCGGGGTGTTGCATTCACCCATGGGTTGAGCTGTCAAGGTAAGGACAACATCGCCAACTTCAGCGGGGCCTGGTGTATAGCAAGGATTGAGAGCATTAGGATCATCGAATGAACCATCACCACCACTCCACAGCAGTGAGCTGTAATTGGTAGCAGTAACGCCAGTGAAGCAATATTCAGGGTCACCTTCGCAGATGGTAGCATCTTGCAAATTAGAAATTGAAGGACTTGGGTCGAAGGTAATGGTGATACAATCTACAACACTACCCTGACATGGAGCCACCGCAATTACGGTCATACATAAAGTTATCGTACCGGCAGTAACGTCAGTAGGATCGACATAATAGGATGTAACAAGGTCTTCGTCACTGAAGAATCCGTTGCCACCACTCCAGGATACACTGGCGTAATTAGAAGCTGTACCTGTAAGATCGATTGTCAGTACATCATCGCAAACGATTATGTCGGTACCGGCAGATACATTGTCAGGTAATAACTGAACAGTCAGAGATACATTTTCTGAAGTGTCTGCCGGCGGATATGCTCCTGAAACAACAACGTTATAATCGGTTGCAGCATCGGCAACACCTGCCGGATTTATTATCAGCTCATCGGAGGTGGCACCAAAAATATTTCCTCCATCGGCTAAATCCACGGTTCCTTTTCTCCATTGATAGCTAAGGCCATCTCCTGATGCAAGCACCGAAAAACTTACCATATCGCCTTCACATACTACCTGATTTGAAGGCTCTGTGATAATGACGGGGGAAGCGCTGATTGTTAAAGAAGCATCATCTGAAATAGCATCTGGCGGGCAGTTTCCTGTAATAACCACATTGTAATCTGATGCAGCATCAGCAAGGCCAACAGGATTAATTGTAAGCATTTCAGAAGTTGCCCCTGAAATATTTCCTCCATCGGCTAACGCTATGGTTCCTTTTCTCCATTGATAGCTAAGGCCATCTCCCGATGCAAGCACCGAAAAACTAACTGATCCTCCAACACCGGCTATTTGATCGGTAGGTTGCGTGGTAATTTCGGGTGTAGTTTCCACGGTTAGAGATACATTCTCTGAAGTTACTGCCGGAGGATATGTTCCTGAAACGACAACGTTATAGTCGGCTGCAGCATCGGCAACACCTGCCGGATTTATTATCAGCTCATCGGAGGTG
>JAAYIU010000033.1 GCA_012523265.1 Bacteroidales bacterium
ACAGAGAAAAACAAAATAATCCTCTGCGCCGCTGCGCCTCTGCGGTGAAAAAAAAGAAGTGAACCGCGGAGACGCGGAGACGCAGAGAAAAACTGAATTAACCGCGGAGACGCTGAGACGCGGAAAAAAACAGAATAATCCTTTGCGCCTCTGCGGTGAGAAACTGAATTAACCGCGGAGACGCGGAGAAAAGAGAAATTAAAAAACAGGATTAACCACGGTGGCGCGGAGAAAAATAAAAAAAACAAAACACGAAGAGTGGCTGAAAATGGATAACTGCATTATTATTAAATAAAACCATCACCTGTTCGTTACTTTACCATTCTTTATAAAATTATTCTTCAATCATTAACCAAATTAATAAAATGAAACGATTTTATCTTGTGTTGCTGCTTGCAGCCGTGGGGATGATGTTCGCCTGCCAGAGCGAAAAGTACAAAGTTACCACCCACACCGATTCTAACGACTACACCTACACCACTGTGGCCGACGACCCGCTGCAAACGAGGGTTTACGTCCTCGACAATGGATTGACGGTTTACCTTTCGGCAAATCCCGACGAGCCACGCATCACCACCCTTATCGGTGTACGCGCCGGCTCTACCAGCGACCCCATCGAAACCACGGGTCTGGCGCACTACTTCGAGCACATGATGTTTAAAGGTACCGATCAGATTGGAACCGTAAACTGGGCCGAAGAGGAGCCGCTGCTCAAAGAGATCGAAAACCTCTTCGAGGAACACAAAAACACTTCGGATCCCGAAGCGAAAAAACGCATCTACAAAAGCATCGACAGCCTTTCGGCAATAGCCGCCACCTATGTAGCCACCAACGAATACGATAAGATGGTGTCGAGCATTGGCGCTAAAAGCACCAACGCCGGCACCAGCTACGACTATACCGTTTACATCAACGACATCCCGGCCAACGAACTGCAGAAATGGCTTTCGCTCGAGAGCGAGCGTTTCAGCGACATCGTGCTGCGTTTGTTTCATACCGAACTGGAAACGGTGTATGAAGAGTTTAATATGTACCAGGACCGCGACCGCAGCCGCGCCATGGCTGTGATGATGGAGGCTCTCTTCCCGAATCACCCGTATGGCCGCGACGTGATCGGGCTGCCCGAACACCTGAAAAACCCGTCGATGAAGAACATCTATGAGTTTGCCCACACCTGGTACGTGCCCAACAATATGGCAGTGGCGCTTGCCGGCGATCTCGACTTCGACGCCACCATCAGGATGATTGATGAAACTTTTGGTAAAATTTCTTCCAAAGAGTTGCCTGAAATAGTGCAGCCCGTGGAGGTACCGCTGGAAGGACCAGTTGTTAAAGAGGTGTCAGGCCCCGATGCCGAAAGTCTCATGCTTGCCTTCCGCTTCGACGGCGACTATAGCTACGATAATAAAATTGTGACCATGATCAGTCAGTTGCTGAGCAACGGGCAGGCCGGGCTTATCGACCTCAACCTGGTGCAACAGCAAAAAGTGCTCAACGCATACAGTTTCGCACAGTTTCTTAAAGATTACGGAATGCACGTTTTTGCCGCTTCGCCGCGCCAGGATCAGTCGCTCGAAGAGGTGAAAGACCTGATGCTGGAGCAGCTCGACAAGCTAAAAAATGGCGAATTCGACGACTGGATGCTTGAGGCGCTCGTGAACGATATGCGCCTGAGCGAGATTCGTAGCAACGAGAGCAACTTTAGCCGGGTGTACAATTACGTGGATAGTTATGTGAAAGGGGTCAGCATCGACGAGCGCCTGCGCTTTTTGGATTCGATGGAAGAGATTACCAAAGAAGAAATTGTAAACTTCGCTAATGCAAATTACAACGATAACTATGTGGTGGTGTACAAACGCCACGGCGTTAGCGATAACATCACACGCGTGGTAAAACCGGCGCTCACGCCTATTCCCATCAACAAAGAGTATCAGTCGGAGTTCTACAAAGAATTCGCCAGCCAGCAATCCGAAGATGTTGAACCGGTATTTGTAAATTTCGAAGAACAAATCGAGAAATCGGAGCTGATGCCCGGTGTGGACATGTTTTATATCAAAAATAAAAACAACGAGATTTTTACGCTCAACTACATCATCGACATGGGCAAAAATCACAACCGGCTTTTCCCGCTGGCGGTGAATTATCTTCCCTATCTGGGCACCGACAAATACACTGCTGCCGAGCTGCAGCGCGAGCTTTTCCGCCTGGGACTCTCCTTTGGCGTAAGCACCGGCGACGACCGCTCCTATGTTTACATCACCGGCCTCAGCAAATCGTATGTGGAAGCCATCGGGCTACTCGAAAATGTGCTGAAACATGCCCAGCCCGACCAACAGGCCTACTCCGATTACGTGGACGGACTGCTGAAAAAACAAAGCAATAGCAAGAAAAATCAAAATGCAATCCTCTGGGGCGGCCTGCTCAACTATGGCATCTATGGCCGGAACTCCTCATTTCGCAATGTGATTCCCGACGAAGAACTCAAAGCCATCTACCCGGCAACGCTCACCGACATGATTGCCGCGATGACCAATTTTGAGCACAAGATTTTCTACTACGGCCCGGCCAGTTTCGAGCAGGCCCGCAAAGAGATCGAAAGCCTCCACACCCTGCCCGACATGGTGACGCCACTGCCCGAAGAAACCAACTACGTGCAACTCGACAACACCGAAAACAAAGTGTACCTCGTCGATTACGACATGGTACAAGCCAACGTGATCCTGGTAAGCAAAAGCAGCCCGTTCGACAAAACCCTTATCGCCCCTTCGCAGCTCTTTGGCGAATATTTTGGCGGCGGCCTCTCCTCTATCGTCTTCCAGGAAATCCGCGAATCGCGGGCACTGGCTTACAGCGCTTTTAGCACATTCTCCATTCCCCGCGACCCGCGGCGCAACAACGTCGTGTATGGTTATGTTGGCACACAAGCCGACAAACTCGAAATGGCCACCACCGCTATGCTCGACCTGATGAACCAGATGCCTGTTGCCGAGAAACAATTTGAGCTGGCCAAAGAATCTATCATCAAAAAAATCAATACCGAACGCATCATCAAAGACGGCGTGTTCTGGACCTACCTCAACAACATGGACAAAGGCATCGACTACGACATCCGCCGCGATGTGTATGAATATGCCAACAACGTTACCATCGACAGCTTCCGCCATGACTTCTTCGATAAGTTCATCAGCGGAAGGCACTATAACTTTATGATCCTGGGCAACAAAAACAGCCTCGATATTGCGGCGCTTTCGCGGATAGCCAAACCCGAAGTGCTGACGCTGGAAGAGGTTTTTAATTATTAATAAAGAAATTGTACCAACGAAAAAACCCGGGCACAGCGTCCGGGTTTTTTTATTTATCGCTTACTTGTTTTTCGTGTGAATTCGCGGGTAAACAAGCTGTCCGCTAATTTTCACCAATTAAACAAATTATCGCTAATTATTTTTTAAGAAAAAAAATCACCCCAGCCGTCAAAAAGAATCAGTTCTTTAATTTTCGTGTGAATTCGCCTAATTCGCGTGAATTCGTGGATTCTTTTTGGCTGTCCGCTAATTTCCGCTAATGAAGCCAATTTCCGCTAATATTTTTTTAACCACAGAGAACGCAGAGAAGGCGCAGAGAGCACGGAGGAAAATCTCTGCGTACTCTTTGAAAAACTCCGTCTCCTCTATGGTTTTTCTTTGTTTTTTAACGTTGAGACGCTGAGACGCAGAGGAAAGGCTCTCAATGCTTTTTTCGTGTTGATTCGCCTAATTCGCGTGAATTCGTGGATTCTTTTTGGCTGTCCGCTAATTTCCGCTAATGAAGCCAATTTACGCTAATATTTTTTTAACCACAGAGAACTCAGAGAAGGCGCAGAGAGCACGGAGGAAAATCTCTGCGTACTCTTTGAAAAACTCCGTCTCCTCTATGGTTTTTCTTTGTTTTTTACCGCTGAGACGCTGAGACGCAGAGGAAAGGCTCTCAATGCTTTTTTCGTGTTGATTCGCCTAATTCGCGTGAATTCGTGGATTCTTTTTGGCTGTCCGCTAATTTCCGCTAATGAAGC
>JAAYIU010000080.1 GCA_012523265.1 Bacteroidales bacterium
CATCATGGAACACCTTACGGCAAATGGCAAAGCGGGGGTGATCGTGCCGGAAGGGATCATCTTTCAGACTGCAAACGCTTATAAAGGGCTGAGAAAGATTTTGGTGGAAGATAATTATTTGGTGGGCGTGATTTCATTGCCTGCGGGAGTATTTAATCCCTATAGCGGCGTAAAAACCTCGATTTTGTGGATAGATAAATCTTTGGCTCGCAAAACGGATAAAATCATCTTTTTGAAGGTAAATAACGATGGCTATAACCTTGGCGCCCAGCGCAAAGCCATTACTGAAAACGACCTGCCGGATATCTTTGCCCATACCCTTGCTTACAAAAAAGCGTTGCTGAGAAATGAGGAGTTTAGTTGTGAAGATGAAAGAGTAAGCCTGGTGAAAAAAAGCAGATTGGCGGAAGGCGGGGATTTTAACTTGAGTGCGGGGAGGTATGAGAAGCGGGATAAATATATCTCTGTATTCGTAATAGTGAATTTGAGTGAGGTTGCAAAGATCATATCAGGTCAATCTCCTCCAGGCAGATATTACAATGAAAATGGCGACGGATTGCCTTTTTATCAAGGTAAATCTGAGTTCACCGAAATGTATTTAGGGGAAGCTAAAAAATGGACTTCTGAAGTAACAAAAAAGGCACAAAAAAATGATATTGTAATGTCTGTAAGAGCCCCAGTTGGACCAGTAAATATTGTTACAAATGATATATGCATTGGAAGAGGATTGGCAGCAATAAGATGTTCTGATAGAATTAATCACATGTACTGTTTTTATGTTTTGAAACACTTGGAAGACCAAATTACAGGCAATGCTGGGTCTACCTTTGGATCCATAAATAGAAATGATATATCTGAAATCAAGATTCCGCTTCCTTCTCATGCCGTGCAAGAAGAGATAGTTGCAGAGCTGGATTCTTATCAAAAAATTATAGACTCCAATCGCGAGTTAATCTCAATCTATGAACAGAGAATTCAGGACAGAATCGAATGCTTATGGAAATCCTGAAATTGACCTCAGACAAAACAGTGCAAAACATTGTGTTCCAACATAACTATTTCTTTATAATGCACTTAGGCGTTCTTACTCGGCAGCATGTTATGATTTACAGAAATTTCTCTTGACAAGAATGCGCCCACAATAAAGAGTGACTCATGATTATAATAGGAACTGATATCCTTGAGCGTTTCATTAAGAAGCATGCGGAAATGAAAAATGCAGTCCTCACTTGGAAAGAAACGGTTGAGGTCCAATCGTGGGAAAACCCACATAATGTCAAAGATACATGTCCCAAGGCTAGTAATATTGGGAATAAAGAATGGTGGTTTGATCTAAACTACGGGGGATATCGTCTTTTAGCGACGATTGATTTTTATGCCAAGATTGTGTTTATTGACGGTATATACTCCCACAAGAAATATATGAAGATAAGTAACCAAGCAACAGCCAAAAAAAGGAGAGACAAATGAGCTTTGATCTTAAAGTAATTAAAAATGCCAATGATCACAAAGAAGCCAAAGAAAAAATAAAGGAATTGTTAGGTCAAGACCTGGATTATGATAGCAAAGATTATAAGCTTATGCAGGTATTGGCAGTATTGGTTGAAAACTATGAAAAAAAGACCGTTGACTTGGGAGTATTAGACCCTATAGAAGCCATTAAACACCGAATGCGCGAAAAGGGGCTAAAACAAAGAGATTTGGTGCCTTATATCGGTAGTCCGGAAGCTGTTTCGGAAGTCTTAAACCGTAAGCGCAATTTTACTTTTGAGATGATTAAGGTATTCAATGAAATACTTGATATACCGTTAGATG
>JAAYIU010000365.1 GCA_012523265.1 Bacteroidales bacterium
GATTTTAGCTATGCGAAAAAAATATCAGGAACTGGCAGTTGCGAAAGGGATTACATCAGAAATGATGTTTGGTAAAAAAGGAGAGGTAAGTCTTGAAAATCATAATTGCGGAACAGCCTGCGGGTGGGGAGGCCTCACAAAAGAACAGGCTGTATACCCGAATTATTTGCCGGAAAATACCCACCCTGCAACCTTAACACTAATAGATGTACCGGTAGATGCGTTTTGGTCGGTTACCATTTATGATCAGGATGGCTTCCCTCAGGGGGATATCTATAACATCAATAGTGCTTTTGCTAAAGCCAATAATGACGGGGCGGTCATAATACACTTTGGTGGTGACGAAAATGCGGATAACTATATGGATATTTTTGAGGGATGGAATTTTACCCTTCGATTATATCTGCCTACTGAAGAATACTTTAATGGTACCTGGGCAAAACCAGAGCTAATCCCGGTAGACTAAAACAACAAATAGCCAGGATTATCCATCCAAGCCCTATGTACCTTGCCCCCGCTGATAAAATAACCAATAGATGATAGGATTAATTGTATTTTGTTTTTTGAATAAAAATTAAGAAATGACAAACAAAGAAACAGTAAATAGAAATGTGGGTCTATCGTTCGACTTTATCAGACAAATTGTTAAAAATCCAACAATGATTGATGGAATTGAAAATAATTCAACGATTGAATTTTTGCAAAAAGATAATCCGGAAAGAGAAAAAACGAAACGAATAATTGCAGATAAATTTATTAAAGTGAAGCGGGATTTTGAAATGATCTAAAAACGATCCGCTAAAAATCAACCTCTCCAGGCCCATGTATCCTGCCCCCGCTCGTTCAGGATTGATCTAAAAATTCCTCCCACACAAATAGATTCGCGTTGGCTACGCGCGCTAATGCAAACCTGTCATTTCCCTCCTATCAGCAGATTTTCATCTTTTCAGGTTTGAAATTGTTTTTGATTTCCAAATGTTCACAAAAGTGGCAGGTCGTTGTTTATGTGGTGATTAACCAAAAACAGCGGCCTGTGGTGTGATTAATTTTTATATTTAATGATCGCACATCTTCCTCTTTTAAGCATCTCCCGTTAAAAACTATAATTTTGACCTTTTATGACAATGAAAATGACGAAGACAATTTTTGCGATAACGCTCTCTTTGTGGATTTCGGTCTGCCTGCCGCTAAAGGCGCAGCCGGTGCAGAAGGCCATGCAATTCGACAAAAAGATAACCCAGGAGGTGAAGATGAAATACCTGCTCTATCTGCCTGCCGATTACGCTGACGACGGCAGCCGCAGCTTCCCGCTGATGCTTTTCCTGCACGGCTCGGGCGAGCGTGGCGACGACCTGCAGCTCGTCAAAAAACATGGCCCGCCCAAGGTAGCCGTGAAGATGAACCTGCCCTTCATCATCCTCTCGCCACAGTGCCCGGCCAGCGAGCCCTGGTGGAATATTGAGGATGTAAAAGTACTGCTCGACGACATCATCAGCCGCTATCCGGTCGATCGCGACCGCATCTATATCACCGGGCTGAGCATGGGCGGTTTTGCTACCTGGGACATGATTATAAAATATCCCGACGTGTTTGCTGCTGCGGCTCCCGTATGTGGCGGCGGTTACACGCATCGCGCCCATCTGATCAAGGATGTGCCGGTGTGGGCGTTTCACGGACAAAAAGACAACGTGGTGCCCATCGCGTACAGTCAACAGATGGTAAATGCGCTGATCGACAATGGCGCCGAGGTGGAGTTTACGGTGTATCCCGATGCCGGCCACGACGCCTGGACGCCCACCTACAACAATCCGGAACTTTACGAATGGCTGCTGAGCCACACAAAAAACAAAGAAGCTTAACATCAAAATATTAATACCATGACTATTAGACGGCTATCTTTTTTTGTATCACTAATTTTTATAACCTCCGCGGTTTTTGGCCACAC
>JAAYIU010000331.1 GCA_012523265.1 Bacteroidales bacterium
ACTTTATGATAAAACTGGCCTTCCTGATTGATAATTTTTAAAACATAAATTCCTTTTGGCAAACCAGCAACAGGTAAGGTAGTAGCAGGTGCATCTACAACTTTATCAATACAAATCTCACCCAATTGATTCATCAAAGCCACCGAATGGATTGGCTTACGCGATGAAATATTTAGTGACGAATGGGTAGGATTGGGGAAGATACTGATTTGCGGCGCGCGTTCGTTTTCGTTAACAGCTCCCATAACATCAAGCCTTACAGGTATCTCCACTGATGATGCGCAAGGATCGTCGGAGGTTACGTGAATAGTTGCATAATTTTCGGAATTCCAGGTATAAACGGATATTGCAGTAACTTCAAAAGTTGCTGTTTCATCCGGAGGTATTTGTGCATTTTCAGGCGAAACCGTCAACCAGTCGTATTCAGGATTTTCATTTAAAAAAGTAATAGAAATACTTACATTAATGGTATCAGAGTATAAATTTTCAAGCGACAGCAGGTCTGTTTGCGTTTCTCCCGGAAATAGCTCAAAAAAGTAATCTTCAGGAAAATAATTTAATGCCGGCTCGTCAGAAACCGTAAATTCAACCGGAATTTCAATTAATGGCTGCAAAGGTTCGCGGCTTTTTACAACCACCGTTGCCGGATAATTGTCATAGAGCAGGCCCTCCGAATTAAAGGTTATCGTTACCTGTTGATTTTGCCCGGGCTCCACCGTGCCGCCATAAGAATCAACACTCAGCCATTCGATGTCATCGCTGATTCTTGCCGAAAAATCGCAGCAATTGCCTAACAGATAAGTTTGGCTAAAATGTTCTACGGGCGAAAGTGTGTTCGTTCTATATCGCAGGATATGCTTGCCGGAGGGTGCAATTTCAGGAATGGTAATCTGGAAAGTATATGGCTCATTAGCAATCTGGCAAAAACCGTCGTCAAGCAAAAGTTCGGTGTTATCCGCCCAATCGTCATCATTGTAATTAATCCACACATCAAAATATGTATTGCTTGTACCAGCCTCGACCTTTAATAAATAAGTGTGGCCGGGCGCAAGCTCATGCGCCATACCGGTGTAGTCGTGGTAATAGGAGGGCGTTCCTTCGCATGGCATATCAGGAACTAAAATGTTATTCAACTCCCAATAAGTCAATCCATCGCCCAAATCGCAGCCAGTGGAGTAAAGATTTTCCCAGGCTAAACTCGCCTCCTTGTTAGTAATACTCTGTTGCATGCAATCATTTTCGGAGTTGCTATCGTCGGGCAATAATGTGCAAAACGTAAACTGATAAGTTCCATACACAAATAAATTCACCGTTTCATCGGGCACAATCGCAATGGTGTTGTCGGGCATCAGGCTTCCGGAATAAATCCCCTCGATGCTTCCTGAACCAGTGGGGCCACTCCAGGAAACCTCCCACGGAATATCCGTCAGCGTATTGGTGCCGTAATTTTTAATAATAAATTCCACCGGCTCAACATGCGAAAGGTCCACACCCGATGTGGGTTTTATAATTGCACTTACGCCGACATCATTCAGAAAGCTTCTTGTTTTTAAGTTTAAAGATTTCAAGTTATCTTGATTATAAACATCCGATGAACCTGGTGCTTGAACAGATTTCTGATAGACGCGCGAATTATCCTCCAGATAGATTTGCCAATCGAGCGGCACTGATCCTGAATTTGAAATCGTCAGCGAATGGGTGGTAACCAGCGGGGGGCAAAGGTGCTTTTCGGTAATTTGAAGCGGGCTTACCGTGACGATTGGCAAAGCCTTCCACTTCACCAGCACCGGGCCGGCCGGCAAAGATTCGCCGATAGAGTATTGCGCAGTCACTTTGTAATTATACTTGCCAAAATCGGGCAGTTGATCCGTAAAGAGGGTGTCGGTGGTCGTACCAACCAGCTCACCATTGCGATAAATATTAATATGCTCGTAACTATCGGGCCACGTAAATATCCATGAGAGGATAACCTGACCACTTTGGTCGAGCCTGGCGGTAAGGTTGGAAGGCGGTTGAAGAACAGGATTCACCACAAGTTCTGCCGGAATAATTATCAGCGGTTGGCTGGGGGCGTTGCTTTCGATCCACAACGAATCGCGATAAATCCCCGGCGCAAGATTTTCGGAATTAAAAATTATTCCCACCATGATTGTTCCGCCCGGATAGATCACACCTGCAGAAGACTCTGGAGCCAACCATTCGGTTCCTGGTGGCGGGGCATAGAGTACTTTGGTTTTGCAGTCGTTGGCAGAATTCTGATCATCCTCCAACAGGGTGCATGCTTCAAAGGTGTAAAACCCCGACACAGTAAGGTCCACGGTTTCTTCGAGCGTAACATCTACAGTCTGATTGTAAGCAAGGCTGCCTTCGTAAATACCCTCAACCGTTTCGGTGCCTGTGGGGCCACTCCAGTTTACTACATAAGGAATACTGGTTTGCGTTTCTGCACCATAATTCTTAATCCGGATGGTGACAGGTTCTTCATCCGTAAAAATAACGCCAGATGCCGGTTGCAGGATAGAAAAAATGCCCACATCACTTACAAGGGGTCCCGGATAGGCCTCGATAAGAAAAGGCATACCCTGCGGGCTCACGTCGATTAATGGTTCCCAACTACCGCTACTCGTATATTGCAGGGAATTGCCTGTGTTGGTTTGGCCAGTAATGGTTACCGGAGGGCACCACGGGCCGGATGCGCCAGTACCTCCTGCCTGAAACGCAACCCAATAAGTGCCCGGGGAAAGTGAAAGTCCCGCAGCATCAGCCACAACCTCCATTATCGCCCTGTTTTCGGTGGGAGCAGATTCCAGAACCCGCCACACATTCGTCCAACTTGACGATAGAAGCCGGTTGATTTCCAGATCGCCGTAAATAACCTGACCGCCCTGGGTGGGGTTACCATCATAAATCAGATAACGAATATCGTTGATGGTGGATACATTGCCGGCACCGGTCTGATAAACATAAAAAGTAAATTGAGCCAAGTCGCGATCTCCGGTAATTTCAAAATCATCGGCAATGAGATTGCCTGCTGAAAGCTGGCAGCCACTGCCATAAACGCTCATGCTCAGCGTAGCATCCTGCAGCTCGCTGTAATCCGAACCATTGGAGCCGGCACCTTCGGCTGTAACGATGGGGCCATTGTCCCAAATAATTTCCAAATTCCCGGCAGATCGGGCTGAAACTACTTCATGCTGATAACTTTTGTTTGTGCCACCGAAGCCAATTTCCCAATAAAGCGTTTCATCACCCATATTGGTAATGGTGAGATAATCAGTGGTAATCTCAGGCGGCATAAAGTGGATTTGGGAAAGCGCCAAAGGAGTGACCGAGATATCGGGTCCAAAGAAACCATTTCCATCTGCATTCTTTGTGTCGGCACTTTGTGCCACAAGCAATCCGGGCAAAAGAAAGAGAAAAACCAGGAACGCCGTAATTCTGTTTTTCATATCGTTAAGGTTTAAATTTTTGTAGATGTCGGACGGAGCTCGGTATGCGTTTTAAAGGTGTAAAGATAAAAAAAATATTTGTGTGCAGAAAAAAGATGGTGAGAAATGAGTGGTGAGAAATGAGAGGCGATTCAGAAACTCTTCAATTTTGAATATTGAATTCCGCAGGTGCGCAACGGAATAATGAATACTCAATCTTGATTTTAGCAAGGGGATAACAAACTATTAAACAGACTGCAAACAAAAAAGGAGCAACCCGAAGGCGCTCCTTTTTATTGGTTTTCAAAATGCTTATGTTACCCAATGGTGATGGATTTTTTGGGCTTTTGTTTGGCCTCTTCTTTTTTGGGCAACTGGATGCTTAGCACACCATCTTTGTAGGTGGCTTGTATCTTCCCGTCCTCGATGGTTTTGGGAACCGTAAAACTACGACGGAACGATTGGTACATGAACTCTTTGCGCGTGTATTCGCCCTCCTGTTTCTCTTCGTGCTCTTCTTTTTTCTCTGACGAAATCATCAACAGGTTGTTGTCGAGTTCGATTTTAAAATCATCTTTTTTCATTCCTGGTGCAGCTACCTCAACCACAAAATCATCTTTGGTTTCTTTGATGTTGACAGCCGGCATGGTAGAATCATCCATGTAGGGGTAATTCATGGTGTCGCCGTCAAAAAAGTCGCTGAAGAATGTAGGAAGCATGCTGCGGTTTCTGAATCTTACTAATGACATGGTTTTTTCCTCCTATAAATTTTTAGTTAAACAATTAATTTTAAAACTAATTGAGGCTGTACAAAGAGGATACCACGGGAAGGAATTTTCAGAGGAGCAAGAGGCCAATTGTAAAAACGGGTTTATCTCAAAGGCACATCAGATCAAGGCTTACCGCCAATTGACAGACGTTTCTGAAAAAGGTAAAACTTTTGGGCGGATGACAATTTATCAAAGTGCTCAGATGTTTACGGTGTCAATGAGGCGGACTGGCTGAATTTCCGGCAGTTGGAACCATTTCTTCACCACCTGGTCTTTGTCTTCGGGTTCGCAACAATGTACAAATTCGTTGGTTTTGTTGTTGTAACGATAATCCTGCCCCCACTCTTTGTGGTTGAGGCTTACCTGCCGAATGGCGTCGATAATGGCATAAAGCTCGTCGTTGGTCATGGTAGGATGCATCGACATGCGAATCCAACCTGGTTTTTGCGACAGATCGCCATGGCTGATCAGGTCGGTGATCTCTTTGCTTTTGTCGTAGCTCACGTCGAGCAGGAAATGGCCGTAGGTTCCGGCGCAGGCACAGCCCCCGCGCATCTGAATGCCAAATTTGTCGTTGAGCAACTTCACCACCAGATTAAAATGAACATCGTCGATGAAAAAGGAGATAACGCCCAAACGTACGTGCACGTTGTCGGCCAGGATATGGATGCCGGGGATTTTGGGCATTTCTGCAAAAGCGATCTCTACGAGTTCTTTTTCGCGTAAGCGAATATTTTCGACTCCCATCTGGTTTTTGAGTTCGATGCAAAGGGCTGTTTTGATGGCTTGCAAAAATCCGGGTGTGCCGCCATCCTCGCGTGCTTCGATGTCGTCCACATATTTAAACTCGCCCCAGGGATTTGTCCAGTCCACGGTGCCACCGCCGGGATTGTCGGGGACGCTGGCGGTATAGATTTTACTATTAAAAATCAGCACGCCGGAGGTGCCCGGGCCGCCCAGGAATTTGTGGGGTGAAAACATCACTGCATCGAGTGCTTTGAGCGGATCGTCGGCGGGGTGCATATCAATATCCACATAAGGTGCCGAGGCGGCAAAGTCGATGAAACACAAGCCGCCGTTGAGGTGCATGATGCGCGCCATCTCGTGATACGGCGTGGTGATGCCTGTAACGTTGCTGCAAGCTGTAAAGCAGCCGATTTTCATCTTACGATCTTTGTAGCGATCAAGCTCCTGTTGCAATTGCTGCACATCCACGAGCAGGTCGGCATCGGGCTGAAGTTGCACCACGTCGGCAATGGTTTCGAACCAGGAAGTATGGTTGGAGTGATGCTCCATGTGTGTGATAAAAACCACGGGGCGATCCTCATCTTTCAGGCACTCGGAGGCCTGCATCTTTTGCATCACACGGAAGCCAAGAATTCTCTGGAACTTATTGATGACCGTGGTCATGCCGCTGCCGGCAGTGATGATAACATCGTCGGAGCCGGCATGCACATGCTCTTTAATTTTTTTGTGTGCCAGATGGTAAGCTTTTGTCATCAGGGTGCCGGTTTCGCTGGTTTCGGTGTGGGTGTTGCCCACAAATGGCCCGATCTGCCAGGAGATTTTCTCTTCGATGTCGCGGTACAAGCGCCCGCTGGCGATCCAGTCGGCATAGATGATCTTTTTTTTGCCGTAAGGCGAAAGAAATTCCTGATCGATACCTATAATTTTTTCACGAAAGGGTGCAAAATATTTCTCCATAGTTACAAATGTTAGCAGAGGCAGTAGCCAGTATCAGTCGATGGTTAGTGGTGGCAGGCAGCCAATTATTTTATTTCAATCAAGGGGCAAAAGTACACAAATGCTATCTACGTATCCCCACATCAGATCAATGAACATGAATTAAGTCCGCCAACCGGCGGACGAAATATTTGTAGCAAAGCATTACGCCAAGGAAATCGTAAGGTGCAGCGCACCGCGATATCAGCAACCTCTGATAATATTTCGGCTCCTGCACGATGGACGTTGTTCTACAAATATTAGCGGTGCGTTGCACCTCACATTTCTTATTGTCGATTTGATTTCAGAAATTGTCAGCATGTCCAATCACGAAAGCAATCTGATTTCCGGCATCTTTTTCCACAGACAACATTAGCAAAGATAATGATTCGGCCAGGGTGGGATTTACTTTCCGGCTTTTAAACGTTGGAGATATTATTACCACCCAAACTAATTTAGCCAAATGGGCAGAGCGCCCACCCCACCCCACTTTGGCTATAGTGGCGGGTCGGTGCCCAAATGAACAATTGCACTTTGTACCAGGTTCAAATGAATGTTGAAACTTTTGTACTTTATCATCGAAGTGCAAACCAACTGAGCAGTCCGTTTGTTGTTCAAACATGAATTCCAAAAAAAACATATTATGAACTCATTAAATAGATTACAGGAACATGGTCAAAGCATCTGGCTCGACCTGCTCGATCGCGACATGATGAACACCGGCAAGCTGCAAAGCCGGATAAGCAACGACGACTTGCGGGGGCTTACCTCCAACCCGTCGATTTTTGAAAAAGCCATCAGCGGCAGCACAGATTATGATGCGGATATTGCCAATCTATCTAAAACAGAAGATGACAATGCAGCCATTTTTTTTGCTATGGCAATAAAGGACATTCAGCGCGCGGCTGATATTTTTAAGCCCGTTTACGACAAAACCAACGGCAAGGATGGTTTCGTGAGTCTGGAGGTATCGCCTTATCTGGCACGCGACACCGAAGGTACCATAACGCAGGCGCGGGAACTGTGGGAAAAGGTGAACCGCAAAAATGTGATGATAAAAACCCCCGGCACCCGCGAAGGATTGCCCGCCATCAGGAAATGTATTGCTGAAGGGATCAACATCAACATTACCCTGCTTTTTGGCTTGCCACGCTATCGGGAGGTTACCGAAGCTTTTATGGGTGGTTTGGAAGAGCGGCTCAAGGGCAATAAACCCATTGATGAAATAGCCTCGGTAGCCAGCTTTTTTCTGAGCCGCATCGATGTGATGGTGGATCCTATGCTGAAACAAAAAAATGCACCCGAGCTAAAAGGTAAGATTGCCATAGCTTCCGCAAAAATGGCATATCAAATCTACCTTGAAACGATTTCGGACGAACGTTTTAAAAAACTCGAAGCAAAAGGAGCACAGCGGCAAAGGCTGCTTTGGGCCAGCACAGGCACCAAAGATCCGGCCTACAGCGACGTAAAATATGTGGAACCGCTCATCGGAAAGGAAACTGTAAACACCCTGCCCGTGGAAACCATCGAGGCTTTTCGCGACCACGGAAAAGTGGCCGACACGCTCACGAAGGATACCGAAAGCGCAATCCGGGCATTGGAAGGTCTAAAGGAAATCGGAATCGACATTCATCAAATTACCCAAAAGCTGGAAGAAGAAGGAATAGAAAAATTCAACCAGGCCTACGACAAGCTTTTAAAAAGTATTGATGACCAGAAACAGCAGAAAAGTTAAGCACAAATCTGACCCTAAAAATGGAAGACGACATTAAAAATCTGTTCGCATTTGGAATGATCGGGTTGGGTACGATGGGTTCCAATCTTTTACAAAATGTAGCCGACCACGGGTTTAGCTGTGCCGGTTACGACATCAACCTGGCGCAGGTTACGGCACTCAACGAGCTAAATCGAAAAGAAATCCGCGGCTTTTCTGATCTAAAAGAATTTGCCAACAGCCTCAAACCTCCCCGAATAGTGATGCTGCTGGTGCCTGCCGGGAAAATTGTGGATGTAGTAATAGAAGAGCTGCTTGAAGTACTCGAACAGGGCGATATCATTATCGACGGCGGAAACTCGCATTTCGTGGATACCGACCGCCGCTACAAGGAGCTGGAGCAAAAAGGATTTCATTTTGTAGGCATGGGCGTTTCGGGTGGCGAGGAAGGGGCGCGCAAAGGCCCCAGTATGATGCCGGGTGGCGATAAAATTGCGTATGAAACGATAAAACCCATTCTGGAAAAAATTGCCGCGCAGGTGCATTCTGAGCCTACGGTGGCTTATATGGGTGCGCGCGCTGCCGGCCATTTTGTGAAGATGGTGCACAA
>JAAYIU010000065.1 GCA_012523265.1 Bacteroidales bacterium
CAGTAATCGACTTAAGTTATTACTAGAAAGCAAATCAGTTGAAAAGTCAGAAAACGAGATGAAATTAATGAAAGGGTTTAGTGAATTTAAAAGAGTATTAATTGAATAAAATACAGCAGGTACCACTTACCCATCATCTCCCGCCAAACCCCCACTAATCCTGCTCCGTCAGTTGCGGAGCTGGAGATTGCCCAACAGTTTCAACTTCTTTAAAATTCATTTTAATAAAAAAACCCTCTGAAAACTATTCCAGAGGGTTTTTATCTTTCAAATTATCTTACCGGCTGATCACCAGCTTTCGTGTCACCACGCCATCGCCGCCAACCAACTGAAGATAATACATGCCCGGCGCAAAGTGTGTGGCATCCAGCAGCATCGGCTCGCCCGCGGGGAGTGGCGCCAGTGTTTTATCCATCACTACAATTCCGGCGGCATCTATCAGTTTCATCCGGAATGGACTATCAAATAAGCCAGAACCTGAAACAGTGAAAAGCCCGGTGCCGGGATTGGGATGGATGGTCACCTCGTGGCTTATTGCGGAGGCGATATTTACGTGAAGTACAATTTCGACGGTTTGCTCGGCCATTTCGGTGCAGCCATTATTGTCGATGTAGGTATAGCGGATGGTATGCAGGCCAATGCCGGCAACGTCGGGATGGAGCCAGCCATCTATCACCCCTGGCCCTTCGTAAATACCACCCGCAGGATTTCCTTCGGTAAGTTCATAGGGCGGCATGTTGGTGCCCAGCAATGGCAGGGTATCGAAAGTAACTTCGGGCGCGGGCAAGAAAGTTAGCGTGAGGCCATCTTCTACCGAGCCGGTGCAAGGCAACAAACTCATCCCCACCAGGGTAAGCTCCACCGTTCCGAGCTGTAGATCTTCCATGCCCGGGAAATAATCGGTGGTCAGGCTATGGTCGTTGCCAAAAGCGCCATCGCCCTCCGTAAGCCACGCATATGCGGCTGCATTGTCAACAGTTCCCGAAATTGGTACTGCTGCCAGGTTTTCGCATGCCTGCTGGTCGTCGCCGGCAAACACATCGGGCAGCAGTGTGATATCGAGCACCATGGCATCGCTTATCGGGCTGCTTTGGTTGTCCCAGGCTGTTACGGTGAGTTCGGCAGAGCCACTGGCAATGTCGTCGGTTCCGGGGGTATACACAGGATGGGTAGCAGTGGCATCATCAAAGGTTCCGTCGCCGGAGGTAGTCCATAAAATAGTTGCTGCATTAATAATAAAACCCTGAATAACGGGATTGGTGTCTTCGCAGATGCTCATATCCGGGCCTGCCGACACGGCCATCGTCTCCTGGCCGCTGGGCGGAAAGGTGATGTAGTCGATGTAGCCGGCATCAAGCCCTGTAGAAACAGAATAATCTTTTACATAAACCCAGCGGAAAGTAGTTTCGCCGGCGGGCACATCAAATTCGGCAAAGCCCCATCCGGTATCGCCGGCCCACTGTGCCTGCATGGCGCCATTGATATAAAACTTCAGGAAGTCGTAGTTGTTTTCGCTCTGCACCATATAATAAAAACTTATCTGCCCGGCGATGAGCACATCCATGGTCACGGAAATTTCGCTGTTTTCGCTGTGGGTAATCTCGCCTGACTTCATGCACCACAACCCTTGGTAAGGATCAAAGTTATCGATAACCCACGGGGCATTTCCCGAAAATTCCCACTCGAACTGCGAGAAATCGCCGGTTTCGAAATCTTCGCGCGAGAAGCCAATGGCCATACCAAAGGTGCCATTTGCTGTAAAGCCATAATCGGCTGTAGCCGAAACGCTAAACATACAGTTGTAGCCCAGCGGAGCCTCCTGTGAAACGAGCACCTCAAATGTAGCAACCCCGGCAGCTCCACCATTAATAAAAGCAATAGTGGCGTTTGGCTGGGTGATACTTACAAAAGGATCGGCATTCATAAGATGCGCCTGAACATTGGTGGCGCGGCCGCCGCCGGTATTTTTTATGTTCACCATCACCGCAATGGTTTCGCCGGGTTCGGGATAGCCATTGTTGCCATCGTCGAAGGTTATATTTCCTATTGCCAGCGCCGGAGCGTAAGCCTTCAGGTAGATGTGGCTGTTGTACACATCCGTTGCATCCTGTATGGTGGTGTTAAAGATAAGGTCGTGGTTGTTGGGCACATCGGTGGCTACCGAAAAGCTAAAAGCATCCGCGAGCATCACCGTTTGGCCGGGCTGCAGGGTAGTGAGCGTTTGCAGGCTGTCGATGAGGGTTACATACGGATCGTCGGTGGCAATTTTCATCAAAGTTACCAAAGCCGGCTCCTGGCCTATGTTTTTGATCTCCACCGAGAGTATGGCTGTCTCGCCGTTTTCGATGATGCTGTTGTCGCCGGCCTGCACCAGCACATCGCGTATTACCACGTTGTTGGCTCCTTCGGTAGAGAAAAGAAGCATTTTCGAATTTTTTAATCCATTGGCATCCTTCAGCGAAAACTCTATTTCGGCTGCTTCGTAGGGTTGTGTAGGCAAGCCGTTGAACAGACCCTTTTCGGTAATGCTCATTTCGGTAAATTCGTAGTCGGGTTCTAATGTAACCTTGGTTTGGGCCGGCACCGACGTATTGGAAATATCAAGCAGTTCGTAGCTAAAATCGTCGCCTTCGGAAATTCCGGCGTACCAGCGATTCCATGAAGCTATCACTACATCGCCGTAATAAAACTCTATTTTTCCGTCGGGATAAAGGCTTACGGCAAATTGCTGCGTATTGCTGGTGCCATATTCAGAGGTCTTCCACCTAAAAGTAGCTTTCTGGCTGTTGCCTTCGTACCACATACCGCCGCCTTCCACGCCAATTGGATTGCACATCAGTGGTGCAATACAACGCATATTTCTAAATAAATTAAACTGACTTGTCAAATAGGTCCATGGATAGTGGTCCTCCCGAAACAGGATATAGCCGTCGGTGTGCAAGGTGATGTCGTGGTAATTTTTGCCGTAAAACGGAAAGTCAAAGTCGATGGTTTTGGTAGCATACCCGCTGGATTGGCTATTGGGATAAAGCTGCTGACCATTGACTATCGGGAAAACCTGCATGCCGTTCTGGATGTTATATTTCTGTTTGATTTTCCATTGATACGGCGGTGTTCCCTGCGACCCGATCATTTGTGTGCTGTAAGGCTCGTTGATGGTGGCCGGGGGCAGATCGACATTGAGCACCTGAGGATCGGTGAAGGTAACAGAAGTAGCAACAAAAAGTGTGGTAAGGCCATTTTCGGTGAGCGGCACATTGGTTTGGGTACAGGGTGTCTGTATCACCATCCCATCGGTATAGTCGATTACCGTAAAGTTGTTGATCATACCGGTGCCGTCATTATTTGGATCTTTTTCGTTGACGAGCAGGAAATAACGTGCCTGCTGTCCGCTTTCCGCGTAACTGAGCAGCGGTGTAACATCCAGGCCAAACTCGAGGGTTTTGTCGGATTCGCTGCTGCCGCCGGTCATATATTTGGCGCCGCCCTGGTAATCGAGGATGGGGAAGTCGATGACGTATTCCGGTTCGGTAGCTCCCGGCGTAACGGCCACGCCGGCCATCACCTTGAGGGTGTTGCGAACATCGTGCGTCAGCTTAACTTTGTAGGTAAGCTGTGGCTCGGTGTTTTCTTTGGCTTTGATCACATGCACCGATCCGTTCCAGCATCCGCCTTGCGGCAAAGTGCGGCACAGCGCGCTGTAGAGGCACCAGGCATAGCCGGCATCGCCCCAGGAGGAAGCATAATAACTGTTGGCCAGCTTTACGCCGCCAATCTCCCAGTCGCGGATGTCGACTATTCCATCGCCGTTGATGTCGAGATGGTTGGTGTATTGGCCATCATTGTTCAGGTCGTATCGTATCGAGTCGTGATAGCCCACCACCGCCACGGCATGGTTGGCATAGGTCGACATTTGTATCACTACATGCTTGCCACCTTCAGGAGTTCCTGACGGTAAGGTAGCGTTTGCGCTCACCACAGAGGAATAAATATTACCGACGCCGCCGGTGGCTTCGCCTTCCAGATGGTTGTCGATCCAGTGCTTGAGCGTGTTGAGACCTTCTACGGTGGTAACGTTGATGCTGTAAAAATCCCACAGCCGGTTTTTCATCGAGTTGTAATACTTGTCGTATCCCGACATCCAGCGAGCGCTGCCGCCATAAGAAAGCGAACCGCCGTAGTCGGGAACGTTGGGCGTACCCACATGCTTAACAATATCCCAACTGTCAAAAAAAGCGCCGGCCTGGCCATTGCCGTTGCCACTCCAGTTGTATACAAAATGGCTGACGTATTGGTTGTCGGGAATATTGGCGGGCAAATCCCGCAAGCGGTTAATCTCGTAGGTGAAAGTATACGAAACCGCGCTGGCTTGTCCACACTCCAGCGCCACCTGATCGAAGATGGGCCGAAACCAGGGTTTTTGTGAGTTATCCACCGTTACGGGCAGATCGCGTCCGCGCGAGGCCGGCGTTATAGTGAGTTGTGGCAAGTCGGCAAATGGCGCCAGATCCTCTTCGGTAAATACCGGAAGTCCGTCGATGAAGAGCCGTCCGTCGATGATCTGTTTCCTGCCGTCAGGACTTTGGGCCTGCAAGCCCACAATCATCAGAAAGAAAGCAGCCGTAAGGAGAGATAAGTATAGTTTATTCATGAGCAGTTGAATTATTAATAGATTACAAAACTACGTTTTTCTGGTTTAAACGTCATTTTTTTAAAATAACAAATCACTACTATCCGACTAAAACTAACACTATCTGTTTAATCGGTCAGTAGTGATAACAAATGTATTTTAGCCGCCGGTTTTCATAGTGTTCCTTTCTTTTTAATAACAAAATCAAATTATGAAAAAGCATTTTCTACTTCTCACCTTCATTCTGCTGACGATCGTTGCCGGCGCCCAGGTAGGCAATATCAACCCCGACCCCGATGGCGATCCCTGGTACGTCGGTGGTTTACGCGAGCTTACCACCGCCGATTATGAGATGTTATCCAAAATCCCGCAATGGACAGCGCCTTATCATGACGGCACACTAACGCTGCCCACACAGGTCGACAACACCGTAAACGTATGGTTCCGCCCCATCTTCAACCAAAGCGGCGGCTCCTGCGGACAGGCCAGCGGTATCGGTTATAATTTCACTTACGAAATAGATTATGCACGGCAGGTGCCGGCCAACACCACCCAAAACCAATATCCCACCCATTTCGCCTGGAACTTCCTGAATGGCGGCGTGGGCAACGGCTCATGGTATTTCGACGGCTGGCTCATCGTGCGCGAGGCTGGCTGCCCCACCGTTTACGACTACGGCGGCATGTCGTTCGGCGGCGAAACGCGCTGGATGAGCGGCTATGATCTTTACGAAAACGCCATGTACAACCGGGTCCTCGATTTCTACACCATCGACGTCACCACCCGGGAAGGCATCGAGACGCTCAAGCAATGGCTTTACTCACGCGACGGGGGCACACTTCCCGGCGGTCTGGCCAACTTCGGCGCCGGCATCACTGCGGCTACCATCACCACCCTTCCCTACGGGACACACAACGGCGGAAAAACAGTAATCACCTCCTGGGGGCCAACCTCCGATCATGCCATGACATTTGTGGGCTACGACGACGAAATTGTTTACGACTTCAACAACGACGGCCAATACACCGACGACATCGACATCAACGGCGACGGCGTGGTGGATATGCGCGACTGCGAAATAGGCGGCTTGATAATGGCCAACTCATGGGGCGCCAGTTGGGGCTTCCAGGGAAAAGCCTACGTGATGTACAAATTGCTGGCTGACCCGATGGAACAAGGCGGGATCTGGGCCAACATGGTGCACCTGCTGCAAGCCAAACCCGACGGCGAACCATTGCTCACCATCAAAACTACCATCAAACACACCTCCCGCAACAAGATAAAAATTATGGCCGGCATCGCCACCGACCCTGAAGCCACAAGGCCGGAGCATGTCCGCTCGTTCCCCTTATTCAACTACCAGGGCGGCGATTTTTATATGAAAGGCGGCAGCAGCAATAGCGACAAAACCATCGAGATAGGCCTCGACATCACCGACCTGCTCTCCTGGGTGGAACCGGGCGAGGAGTCGCGCATATTTTTACAAATAATAGAACAAGATCCCTATCAGCAAGGGCAGGGCGAAATCGTTAGCATGTCGGTGATCGATTACAACAACGGCCAGGAGGAAACCATCAGCGACATGCAAAATATTAATATCGCCAACAACGACACCACGCTGATCTGGACGAACGCTACCATCAATTTCGATAAAGTAGCCATTAGCACCGAAGCACTTCCCGACGCCGCCATCAACTTTCCCTACCTGGCACAACTCGAAGCTGCCGGCGGAACGCAACCTTACGCCTGGTCGCTCAACATGGCCTACCACGAAGAGGCCGTAAGCGATCCTTTCCCGGCCATCACCACAAATGAACTCACGCCAACCAACGACGACGACGGATATGCCATGCTCCCGCTGCCCTTCGACTTTATGTTTTATGGCGAAACTTACAACGAACTAACCATCCTCACCGACGGCGCCATCACCTTCGACGGTAACTTTGCCTACGTGCGCGACGACGGCGCCATCATCGGCAACAAGTGCATCACCGCCTACTGCGCCGACCTGATGATGTACCCTGCCCTGGGCGACGGCATCTTTTACGAAGGCGACGAAGCTTCCATGACCATCCGCTGGAAGATGTCGAAATGGGATATGCCCGCTTTTGATGTAGATGTTGCGGTCGCGTTGTATCCCGACGGCAGGATTTATTTCTTTTATAATGATGGCATCACCCCCGCCACCGACTGGAGCGCCGGAGTTTCCACCGGCGACGGCAACAGCTTCCTGATTGCCTCGGTGGCCGGACAAATGAATATTCCCGCCAACTATGCTGCATTAATACAAAGTAACCCGTTCCCGGCAGGTATGGAAATCACCAGCGGCGGCCTATTCAGCGGCACACCAGTGGCTCCCGAAGGCACCATTTACGAAATCCCGTTCAAAGTCACCGGCTACGACCGCATCTCCGCCACCAAAATGCTCACCTTCTCAGCGCTGGAAACCTCCATTGCTACGACCGAAAGCAAGCCGCTCTTAGTAGAAGCCACACCCAATCCGGCAACCGATAACCTGACGATCCGCGCTCACAAAGCAGGCATCTATCATTTTGTGCTGCTGGATATTTCAGGGCGAAAAGTTGCCAATCTCTATGGCGGACACCTGCAAGCCGGCGAGCCGGTAAGCATCGGAATCAGCGGCTTTCATCTGCAACCGGGCGTTTATCTGCTGCAGCACACTTCCACCAACGGCCACGGCGCGCAGAAGATCGTTGTAAGGTAGTTGGCTCACCCGACCTGTTTATATGTGGCAACGATGCCACGGCAAAAAACATGTGACACAATTTCTGAAAGATTTCGGCTGGAACACCAACGACCTGGGCGAAATAGGCTATGCTCGTTTTCTGGAACCCCTTGCTATGGTTCGGATCGTCTATGGCTTTAAAACAGAAACCTGGAACCATGCCTTTAAGCTATTAAGAAAATAATAGCTTTGCGCAAAAAAAAGTAATGGACAACAGGATTCGTTATTCGGCTACAGCCAAAACACTCGAAGTTATCGGCTGGCTGGCGCTGGCTGTTTTGATACTTATCCCGGCATTTTGGCACAGCCGGCTTCCCGAACAAATCCCCACGCACTTTGGCTTTAGCGGCCTGCCCGACGACTATAGTGGCAATGCCGCCATTTGGGCGCTGCCGGTTGTAGGCACATTTTTATTTCTGTTACTCTCGGCCATCAACCTGTTTATCGTTGCACGCCCCCCCCTAAACCCAAAGCTCAAACCGCAAGAATTATCGATGCTTCCCAAAATAATCCTGCTGATGCAGCTTCTAAAAACGCTCCTGATATTAGCCTTTGTCTATATTGTACTGCAAGCCATTCGGGTGTCCAATGGCGAAGCAACAGGCTTGGGCGCGTGGTTTCTTCCCGTCTTCATCGGTCTGATGCTCATTCTGCCACCCGTGTTTTTGGTTTGGGGCAGGCGGCGGCCCATGTGATAGCCAAATTGAAACCCCGACAGGGTTTAAAACCCTGTCAGGGTTGAGAAAAAAAACTACACCTTCCTATAAACCACCGCCACCACGCTCACGTCGTCGCCACCCACGTTGATGTTTAGGGCGTAGGGCTTTTCGTTGGGTATTCGCAAAAACGGAGACGCTGCATATACTCTGATTACTAAACCAACGAGTTGTTGGTGGCACCTCCAAAATGTCTTTTAGAAGATGTTACATTTTATGATACCACAGCATCATTTTCATCATCAGTATGTTCAAAATAAAGAATCACACAGCAATAAATTAGTATTTTTGTTCATCTAATTCATGTTGATTACAAGCTAAAAGTTATTGTTTAAAATATTTGCCAGATATTATAATTTATGAAAAATCATTTGTCGTACAAGGTGTTTTTACAAAAGGAACCAGAAGGAGGTTACAATGTTACCGTGCCATCCTTGCAAGGTTGCGTTACCTACGGTGAGAATATTGATCATGCCATGGAAATGGCCAAAGAGGCAATCGAACTTTATCTTGAAAGCCTTGTAGCACATAATCAAGACATCCCATCAGATGACAACAAACTCGAATACACTATAACATTACCGGCAGGCGCATGAAAACTCTGCCATCATTTACTCCCAAATCCATTATAAAAATTCTCATCAAAAAAGGGTTTGAGTTAGACAGGACGTAGGGTAGCCACCAAATTTACATTCACAAGATTACCGGACAAAGGGTCATCGTTCCAATGCATAACAAGAATTACCAAAGGGCACATTTTTTTCAATTTTGAAACAGGCTGAAATCAGCAGGGATGAACTGGAAGATTTTATTTAACAAAATCTGCCTTAAGCCCGGGCGAGAATCTCCGACAGGATTCAAAACCCTGTCGGGGTTGAGAAAAACCTTCGCATCCTGCCAAACAACCTACTCCGTAATTCCCATTTTGCGCATCAGGAAAGTGGCGTTGAGGTTTTGGGAGATGCCCTCTTTTAGTTTGTAATCGAAGATGAGATTGTCGTCGATGATCTCCACCTCGAAGCGTTTGTTGGTGATATGGGCGGGATGTTCGTTGGCCAGCTCGCCCAGGCTCAGGTCGTGGGTGGCGATGAGGCCGGAGGCTTCGTAGCGCAGCAGTTTGCGCAGCAACGCTTTGGAGCCTTGCTGTTTGTCGGCAGAGTTGGTGCCTTTGAGGATTTCGTCGAGGATGATAAACAATTTGGCGCCAGCCTCCAACCGATCGATGATGGCTTTGAGGCGCTTTAGCTCCGCAAAAAAGTAGGATTCGCTTTTCAGCAGGTCGTCGGTGGTGCGCAGGCTGGTGTAAATTTCGGCGGGCGAAAACGCAAACCCCGCCGCGCACACCGGAGCGCCCGCCATAGCCAGGATAAAGTTGATGCCAACGGTGCGCAGGTAGGTGCTCTTGCCGGCCATGTTGGCGCCGGTGACAATATAAAACTGTCGCCAGACATCAAAACGCATCGGGTTGTCCACACGATTGTCGGGATTGATAAGCGGATGGCCACAATCCTTTGCCTTTAGCACAAAAGCCTTTTCTGTGGGGAGCGGCATGACAAAGTCGGGGCGGTTGTGCCAATAATTTCCCAGACTACTCAGGGCATCAATCTGTGCCACAATGTCGAGCCACTGCTCCACATGCGCATGGTAGTGCAGGCGCCAGCGTTCGAGGCGCCGTGCCTGCAGGATATCCCACAACACAAAATAGTTGAGCAGCAGCCAGGCAAAAATGTTCAGCCGGCTGTCGAAGGCCTGGGTGATCTTGCCCAACTTGCGCAACGCCTGCGCCGAATGATGCTGCGCGATAAGATCGTTTTGCAGATTTTTGAGTGGGATGCTATCGAAGTTTTCGGCAGTGATCATCGCCAGCAGGCGCCCGTATTTTTGCAGAACTTCGCCGCGGCGGCTTAGCAGCTCATGGCTTTGCTGTACTTTTTTAGCTTTAGCGAAAGCGAAACCCAACGGCAAAAACATGTAGAGCACAAAAAACTGAAAGTTTACCACGCCGGTCACGAGCAGCGCCACCATGGCCGCACCTGTTATGGGCGTCAGCATTATCAGTACGCCGTAGAGCTTGCTCCCAAAATCCTCCGGTTTACGGAGCCACGAAAGCAGCCCGTGGGTATCTTTGGTTTCTTCGCTTACGCGGATTCCAACGGACTGAAACTGCTGCCGCCAGGCGCGTCGGGTTTTTAAATCGGCCACAGCCTGCTGCCGCTCTTTTATCTCTGTGGTGGAATGGCATGGCGTGGCGAGCCATTGCGCCAAACGCGCGTTTCCCACCGAAGTAGCGGTGCGGTTGATGTATTGAAAAATAGAGCCGGCGCCAAAAATATCCAGATCGCCGGCATAGGGATGGCCGGGTTCGATGAATTGTTTGCCATCGCCAAAGCTGCTGTAGTCGCCTTGCAGCGCCTTTAGCTCGTTGCCGTTGATGGTAACGAGCCGCTGCAGCTCTTCGGCCTGCTGATGCACGCGCTGGTGTTGTAGCACAATGAGTATGAACGCCGCTACAAATGCAACGCTTACAATAATCACCGATGCAGCCGAGATGCCTGCCGAGACATAAATGGCCACCATGCCCGCCAGAAAAATTGCAACCCGCAAGGCGCTAATCCGCGCTGTATGGCGTGTGGCTTTTTGTAGCTTGCGCTGATAATCGCTCAAAAGTTCGGTGTAAATTTCTTTGGGAGAGGATGTTGTCATGATGGTGGCGTTGAAGCTAAATAATCGGTGTGATGCAGTGCATGTGTTTGCTGTTGTATTTTCGGGACAAAGATAGCAAACAACGCACGCCGTGCCGCGATGATGATGCAACCGGGGAGGATAGTTGAATTGCCCTAAAGTTGGCCAGTGTTTAATTGGAGAAATCAGAAGCAAACCTTAACCATTTGCCTGATGCGATTTTAAAGGCGATCTGGTGATGGAGCCGTGTGAATAATGGTTCGCAATGCGCGCGGCAGCAGGGTTATTTCCAGCGGCGCTTCGCCCAGGCTCTCGCCGTCGGCTTCCATCATAAAGCCTTTTTTGCGGCTTTGTACGGTTACCTTGCGGGCGGTGAAAATGGCCACTTTGGGATGCTTGATAAAGGTGCCGGTGTAGAGGTTGCGCAGTTGCGCCAGCAAAGTTCCTAATCCAATCTTTTTTATAACAGTGATATCCAGCAGGCCGTCGTCGGGGATGGCGCGGGGCAGTTGTTTCATGCCGCCGCCGTTGAAGCGGCAGATGCCCACACTCATACTAAAAATGTTGAAACTGTAGCGCGTGCTGTCGATGGTAACTTCGATGATGCGCGGCTTGTACTCAAACAGGCTGGTGAAAAGGTTTATAAAATAAGAGATCGCATTGCCCTTGCCTTCAGCTTTTTGCTGGTTGGTTTTTTGGGCAACCATCGCATCAAAACCCATCCCGGCAATGTTCACAAAATAGCGGGTGGAGCCGGAACCGTTATCACGATAAGTAACGACACCTACATCCTGAACAAATGTTTTTCCCTGCTTTATCACATCAATGGCCTGTTGATAATCGGCGGGAATACTGAACATCCTGCCCCAGTCGTTGCCCGTCCCCACCGGGATGATGGCTACCGTAAAATCCAAAGCCGGCACTTCCGTTTGCATAAAGATACCGTTCACCACTTCGTTGAAAGTGCCATCGCCGCCCACGGCAATAAACCGGCGGAAGCCTCTTTGCGCAGCTTGCGTGGTGAGGGCTATCGCCTGAAGCATGCGCTCGGTGAGCACGTATTCAAAATCAAAACCTGCCAGCTCCAGCATCTTCTGGATTTTCTCCCAGTCGCGGGCAATCTTTCGGTTGCCGGCGTTGGGATTCACCACCACATACCACCTCGCGTCGGGCAGGTTATTTTGTAGATTTTCAGGCGTCATGATTGGATTTTAAAAAAATGATCTTTATGGCTGCGCGCCAGCAAAAGAAACGACATGAAGAAAGCAAAGAAGGTAGCGCCCGCCTGGTTTTCGATGGTGTCTTCGGTGAGCATCGAGAGGGTGAGGATGCAGAAAAAGACGAGGTAAAAATAGTCGGTGTACATGCCCCGAAGTTTCCCCGGCCAGATGAGGGCAAAGAGAAACCACAGCAATCCGAAAATGCCAAGTGTGGCCAGCACGCTGAAATATTGGTTGTGGGTGCGCCACCTGTACTGCGGCTCCAGTTGTGAGTTAAGCTCCTGGTAGGCGATTTGGAAAGCCTGCCGGATGTCGCCGGTGCCGGTTCCCAGCCAGAAGTTGTTGTGGATGATGTGAAAGCCGGCGCGCCAAAACTCGATGCGTTGTGCCACGGAATGCCCGCTGAGGTATCCCGAATATTTGTATAGCATCACCTCCCAGATGATGGTGCGGATGCGGTTGGTAAAGCTGGTTTCGACGGGCTGGTATACGGTGGCATACCCTTTTTCGATGTATCGGATGTCGGCGTCGGTGAGGGCAGCTACTCCTTCGGCATCTTTGCGCAGCCCTTTGCTGGTGAGGTAGCGGATGAGCGTAAAGCGCACATGGTTACCCCCGGCGTCCAGGCTATCGAACGGGATGCTGCTGCGTTGTTGCCAACTGTTGCGAAGCTCGGTCATCTGGACGTATTGCCCGACCCATTGTCCGTTCTCGGCGCCCCTTAGCGTGGAGTCGTGGTAGTAGGGATTGCCGAGTTTTGTGGTCTGTTCAAGTCCAGGATGAATAAAAGGTTCGTCAGGAATGTACTCCAGATAAAGTGCGCGGATGTAGAAAAACAAAACCAGAACAGCGGCGAACAATGCTGTAAGGATGCTGTATTTCAAAATCCGGCTGCGGCTGGTGAAAACAAATATCAGCGCAAGCACTGCCATGGTTATTAATAAAATAACAATGCCTGTGACGGATTCGAGGATAACCAGAAAGATGGCCAGCCAGACCACAGCCGCGAAAATGACAACGCGCACCCAAAGCTTAAAAAAGCGCACACCGATGACCAGATAAAGTCCGGCAAAAATCGCTACGCAAATATTAAGGCTAAAACGGATGTGCGACATGAAAAGGGAAATCTTGCGGATTTCGGTGATCTCTTTGGTGAGCAGCTCGTGCATGCTGAAAAAAGTACCAACCACATTGGCGGCTATGAAGAGCAGCATCAGCCAATAAAACAAACTGCGACTAACGCGTGGTGAAGTAGAAATAATGACGGGCAGCGCCAGCAGGGGCAGCTTAGTCCGCAGATCTTTCAGCGCATAGTCGAAATCGGTGGTCCAAAACAACCCAACGACATAGAGCAAATAAATGGATACCAAAAGCATAGCAGTACGATTCCTAAAAAAACGGCGCCATTTATGCAAAATGTCTTTGTCGAGAAGCCACACTGCCACCAGCCCAAACTGCGACACACTCATCAGAAACTTCGACAGTGGCAGCGCAATGAGCATCAGCGCCAGCCCGACATAATACAGATGTGTACGTGGTATCCCGAAGAAGTTGGTCATAAAAAGTGAACAAATTAAAGCGGGTAAAGATAGAACGGATTTTTGTTTCGCGCCAAAAAGGTACTTTTGAGGCGGGAAAAAATACCAAGGTAGGATGACTAAAAAGAAGATCAATAACCCCGGCATTTAGGCCAGGGAAAAAAGAAAAGACGTGAATACCAGCGGGGCTTTAGCCCCAATTGACACAAAAAGTTGGGCGGGTCACTAACCCCGGCCTTTAGGCCGGCGGCGGAAAC
>JAAYIU010000416.1 GCA_012523265.1 Bacteroidales bacterium
ACCATACCGAATATGACGAGCCTATCCAAATTCCTGACTTGTTCAAGTCCACAAGCGCCGAAGAACAATACGAAAAATTGCGCTCTGCCACAGCACCTTCGGTATTGGAAGTTTATCCCAATCCGGCCAAAGACTATGTGATGATCAAACACGCGGCTGACGAGCAAAGCAGCCGGCGCACGCTGGAGATTAGAAACCTGAAGGGTGAACTGATCAGGGAATTTCCAATGACCCAGGCTGAGAATACCGTCACGGTTATTACCCGTGGGTGGAATGCAGGCACTTATATAGTAAGCCTGGCTGCCAACGGCAAAACCACCGAAAGCACCAAATTTACCATCATTCAATAATTCTTAAAACCTAACCCACCGGATCAACAATCCGGTGGGTTTATTAAACATAACCACAATGAAAAAGTATATACTTCTTTTATTTAGCGTGATCTTTACTTACCAGTTGGCTGCACAAAACCAGCGATGGGAGATACAATTCGGCTCGCCCTACTACGATGATGCAAACTGGACTTATGAAACCTATGATAAAGGTTACTACCTTGTTGGGACTAGCAACGACAAAGCATATCTTGCCAAAATGGATATTAATGGCAACGTGTTGTATGACAAAACTTTATTACATGACCAACTGCCAGGAGGCAGTTCACTTTTTTCAGTTGTTCAGGATAGTCTTGGAAATACTTATGTTGGTGGTATGGGAATGAGGAACCAAAGTACAGGTTATCCATTCATTATAAAATTGGATCCATGCGGCAATCCTGTTTGGTGTAAATATTTCCCAAACCCCAGATCCAACGGTGGTGCTACATTTGATATGATAATCAACGATGAGGGATATCTTGTGGCTTTGCTGGAGTACGGTGGTTATCCCACCTGGGAACTTATCTTCCTGGCCAAAATTACACTGGACGGAGAAGTTGTTTTAAAGCAAGCCTATGCCCGACCGGAAGACTACCCGCTAAAGGATCAATATGGTTCCTACCGGCTGATGCAACACAATGAAGATTATTATATTTCGGGGTACTGCTACTATCCTTATCCCGACGATCCTGATCATGTATTTCTCCGTCCCATGTTTATTCGTGTATCCTCCACCTTTAAGGAGTTATGGATGAAACCCTTTCATGCTACTGATTCGGTGTTTGGTCAGGCATTTCATACCATTGCAATTAATGACACATTACTTATGGGCGTGGGGGGCAGGAGGTTTTTTGATCCGGACGAACCCTATTCGTTGCTCATGTTTTTTGGCCCGAACGGACAGGAATATGGCTATCGCGAAATCCCTAACTGCTTGTTTGGACCTGATGTTCATGGCAATCATATTAATAATATTGTACGCATCAACGACACGCTGTTTATGGCTATCGGCCAGTATGGTACGAAACCAAGTGCAAATCCGGGTGGTGATATGGTAATAGATACCGCCGGGAACCTTTATCATATCAAAAGCCATCCACAAACCATTAGTTGGCGTCCCGGCTTACAAAAAACCTATGATGGGAATTACATTGTTGCACTTAGCTATAGAGAAGGAAACCAGGTTGATTTTTTAGTTTACAAAAACGATGAAAACCTCCAATCCGCGCCTTACGACACCACCCAGCGTGTTTACGACAGCCTGTGTCTGCATCAGATAGAATCGGGCATTATAGATTTAACGGAATGCCTGGTGGTAACGGATATCGAAGAGCTGCCCGGCCCGGAAGAATACTACGAAAGCATCCGCCACATCCCCATAAAGGTGCATCCCAACCCTGTAAAAGATGGCAGGCTTACCCTGGAGTTTGAGAATACCCAACACCATCAAAATATGC
>JAAYIU010000384.1 GCA_012523265.1 Bacteroidales bacterium
CAAGATTGTTCATAAATTTTTAACTCATTGCTATTGTGACAGTTACAACACCATCTTATGAACAGCTCCAAACCTGAATTTTTATGCCTAATTTTGCCAAAACCTTTTTAGACTGGACTCATAATTTTTATAATGAGGAAATTTTGCTTTTCGTGGATTCTTTTTGTTTTTGTTGCTGCGGCGGCGCAGGAACCCGCCGGATATTACAACAGTGCTGCCGGACTGGAAGGCGCCGCCATGCAGCAGGCGCTTCATAATATCATCGACGGTCACAATGCCATTAGCTATAGTGCGCTGTGGAACGCCTACGAAGATACCGACAAAAAACCCAACGGAAAAGTGTGGGATATGTATTCGGATGTTCCCGGCGGCTCGCCACCCTATCAGTTTACCTTTTTTTCGGATCAGTGTGGCAACTACAACAGCGAGGGCGACTGCTACAACCGGGAGCATTCGTTTCCGCGGAGTTGGTTTGGCGGCACGGTGGCGCCCATGAATACCGACCTGTTTCAGGTGTATCCTACCGACGGCTACGTAAATGGCAAACGCGGCAACTATCCTTACGGCGAAGTAGGAACTGCCAGTTGGACATCGCTCAACGGCTGTAAACTCGGGAGCTGCATCACCCCGGGCTACTCCGGCGTAGTGTTTGAACCTATCGATGCCTACAAAGGTGATTTTGCCCGCACCTATTTTTATATGGCTACACGCTACTTAGACGAAGACAACAACTGGCCGGGCAGCCCGATGGTAAACGGCGCGCAACCCAAAGCGTGGGCGCTGCAGATGCTCCACGCCTGGCACCTCGACGATCCGGTGAGCGACAAAGAAGTAGCCCGCAACAACGCAGTATATGCCATTCAGCAAAATCGAAATCCCTATATCGACCATCCGGAATTTGTGGAAATCGTGTGGTTCGATCCTAACGGCGTGGAAGAACCGTGGTTTGGCACGACCAACTTTTCGGTGTATCCCAATCCCACAGCAGATTTTCTGTACATCAACAGCACAGCAGAAGCAGCACAGCAGCCGCTCGTTTATTCGCTTTCGGATGCTACCGGTCGCATTATTACAACAATGGAAACCGACGGCCAAAAGCTGAGCAGCATCAGCCTGGTGGATTTGCCGCACGGCTTTTATCTGCTGCACATCACCGATCAGGCTTCGCAACAGCGTATCAGTTTTAAGATTTTTCATTAACACCAAAAACCAACCAACGCATGGCGAAGATTAGAATTACCAAAGCCTATAAATTCGATATGGCGCACGCGCTTCCCGGCCACGACGGGCTGTGCAGCAACATACACGGACACTCCTACGAATTGTTGGTAACGCTTATCGGCGAGCCGGTGACCGAGCCAGCCTCACCCAAATATGGCATGGTGATCGACTTTAAAGATTTAAAAAGGATAATAAAAGGATTGATAACCGATGCGCTGGACCACTCACTGATTTTGCGCAACGATACGCCAGAAGAGCTATTGAACCTAATGCAACAACACTACGAGCGAATAGTAGTGGTGGAGTATCAGCCGACGAGCGAAAATCTGATTATCGATTTTGCAGCCCGCATCCAGGCTGCTTTGCCCGCACATGTGAAACTCCACCACCTGAAACTTTGGGAAACCGTTACCTCCTATACCGAATGGTATGCCGAGGATAATTAATGCCCTGGTTTAATAATTTAAACCTCCCATAAACATCGAGCCGAGCGCTCCCCAGAACAAGATCGTCAGCACCAGGCCTACCAGCATCCATATTAAGATGGCTTTTGCCCAGTTGGCTTTGCTCACGTTGGTGCCCCCCGAGAATGCCCATACAAAAAGCATGATCACGCCCACGAGCGGGATAGCGGTGATGAGAATCGTAAGCACCCAGTCGCCGACGGTTACAGGAGCCTGCACCGGCGGTGCATAACTGCTTTGATAATTTGTTGTTGTTGCGTTTGTTTCTTCCATAGCGTTAAGTTTTTAAATGTTAAGTGGCGCTAAAATAGAAAAATTTTCACAACTGAATGACAGCCATGCTGCTCCTCGAGCCTTAACATCATTTCAAATCTTTATGCCATAGGTGGGGTGCACCGGCGGTGTATAGCTACTTTGATAAATTGTTTTTTCGCGTCAATTTTTTCAAATCCTGTGAATTCGTGGAGGATTTTTTAGTTTCCATATCGTTCTTCGATGGACGAACCATAGTTACTCCCTGACTGCGACTTTCTATCGTCAGTTTTGCTGACAAAAAAAGCGGGTGTAACTTTTTGCGCTGGTTCGTGAAGAATTTTTCTTGAGTTTGATGCCGAAGTCAACTAAAATGCCGAACATATTGAGAACTTGCTGTGCTAATGCAGTGGTAAAAACACAAAATGCCGTGCTGTTGCAAGGTTCGTTTTGTTGGCTTCGATGAAACAATAGAATAATTTTGCCCCTTATTATTAACTGTAAAAATTCTAATTGTATCATGGGAAAAATCAAGACACAAAATCAAATGAAGTGCTTAAAAAAAATGTTGCTCATCGTATTTTTTACTGGCGCAAGCTGTATGGCACATTCGCAATTGCCCCCCGAATTGCTATGGGAAAAAACATATCCGGGAGTTTATACCGACCTTGTTCGTCAGGTGATGCCGGCAAGTGATGGCGGTTTTGTAATAATTGGAGAGAGTGATTCGTTTGGGCCTGGAATTATTTCGACCCGGTTAATAAAATGTGATTCTACAGGTAACCTGCAATGGGATAAAAGCTATGGCGGGGCATCCTTCGATTTCCCTTTCTCGGTCGAGGAAACCGCAGATCAGGGATATATTATTGCCACCTATTCAAATTCGTTTTACCCAGAAGGAAACAACTTGCGTCTGATTAAAACAGATTCAGAAGGAGATACACTTTGGACTTCTATCGTGCCAAACAGCAATGGATGCATTTTGCAGTTGGCTGGAAGCATTAAACAAACACCCGATCAGGGTTATCTGCTGGCAGGATACTGTTGGCAGGATTCTCATTGCAATCAGATTGCCCTTTTTAAAACCGACAATGCCGGCACGCTTGAATGGTTTAAGTTTTATGGTGGTGCTTCTGATGATTATGGAGCTACTATTCAGGCTACTAACGATGGAAATTATATTCTTTCAGGATATACTTTTAGCTATGGCAACGGCTTGTGTGATGGTTATCTTATCAAAATTAATCCTCAGGGTGATACGATTTGGACGAGTGTAGTTGGCGGCACCAACTATGATTCGTACCGCTTTGTGCGACCAACCAAAGATGGCGGCTATATAGCCGTAGGTTCAACTCAATCGTATGGCTTTGGTGAGCAGGGCTTTGTAGTAAAGGTTGACGGTGATGGCGTGATGGAATGGGCTGCTAATGTTGGTGGCAATCAAAACGAAGGCTTCGAAGGCGTGGTTGAAAATGATAATCAGGAATATTTAATTACCGGCACCACGAATAGTTACGGCAATGGACAGCACGATTTTATGATCGTCAGGATGGGTAATTCAGGTAATGAGATGGGTATGAAAACTTACGGAGGTTCGGGTGAGGATTTTGGATCGACCATCGAAATCCTGCCAAACAAGAGCTACATTGCTACTGGCACCCTTACCCAAAACAATTCGTTGGAATATTGGGCATTATGTTTTTCGGCCGACAGTATTCATGTGGCGGTGTCCGAATTTGAGCCTACTACCGAAGCTGGATTGTCTTTTCGGGGCATCAACCCCAACCCTTTTGTCAATCAAACTAACGTGAGCTTCAATCTTGATAAACCATCCATTGTACGATGCAAGATTCTCGACTTAAACGCAAAGGAAATTGATATTGCTTTCGAGGCATATTTACCATCCGGTGATCACAATATTATTTATGAAAATCCGGATTTGAAACCCGGCTATTATATCTGCCGATTGCAATCAGAAGAAAGAGTTGTATTCAAGAAGATTATCAAAATTAAATAGCACACCGAATTATCACAGAGTAACTATTACGGACTAAAATTTATCGGAGACTGCCTTTACAAAATGATGTAGGAAAGTTTATTTTTGTGATTTTCCGAACTTATCATGAGGTTATTGTTTTTGATTATTGCATTTTTTTCGGCTACACTCTTTTGTAAGGCACAGATCGATCAAGGCCACAAGCCAGGAAATCCTGATAGCATCACCATCAAAACTATCGACAGCCTTTTGGCTGAGGCCGATATTATTAGCTCTGGCCCCGAGCAAATGCTTTCGCTATCGCAGCAGGCACTGGAGATTTCAAAAAATATTTCTTATCGGCACGGTATGCTTCATTCGACCTATAATATTGCACGTGGCAATTTTTATAAAAGCAAGTTGCAGGATGCTTTTTTTATCCTGGATACTTTGTTGAAAAACATCGAAAACGATTCCATCGAATTGGTGTCGGTTATTAATTACCAGGGAACACGTTCCAAAATTTACTCGATGATGGCAATCATATTTCAGGAGATGGGTGATTATGGCCGCGCCATTCCACACTATTATTCAGCCCTGAAACTCATCGAAACATCCGAACTTAAATATGATGTTGCGCTAATTTACAAAGGCCTTGGCGGCTTAAACCTAAAAGCAGGAAACCTTGCAAAAGCGGAGGAGTATTTTGATTCTGCCATAATATTGAGTAGCGAAGTATCACAACAACAAATTCGTTTTGATATTTATCACGAGCAATATGTTTTTCAAAAAAACAAACAGAAATATGCTAAAGCACTCGAAACAAGCCTGAAACTTTATGGCCTGGCCATGTCGGCGCAAACGCCATACATGGAAGCCATTGCTATAAAAAATCTAGGTGAGATTTATTATCTGCTCGAGGTTGATGATTTATCTTTGGCTTATTTGCATCAAGTTACTGATAGCGGCTATTACCAACAATTTCCAAATGTGTTGGCAGAGGCTAATACCCTTTTGGCAAAAATTGCGTCAGAACGCGGCGAAATCACTAAATCAGAACAATTTGCCAGACAGGCACTGCAGCATGCCTTAAGCACATCCAGCCCCCAAATCAAAGCCGAGGCATCTCATGTTCTGGCCGAAAGTCTTGAAAAGTCGGGCAACTTTCGTGAATCCAATTATTTTCTTAAGCTGCAATTATCATTCAAAGACACGATACAAGCTATGGACGATGCGCATCAGATACTGTTGATGCAATCGCAACACGACCTGGATAAATTGATGCACGAAAAAGTTTTTACCCAAAATCAACTCACCATTCATACCTTAAAAAACAGAGCCAAGAATTATCTGCTTGTCGGATCGGTGATTTTGATTTTATTCATGTTGCTCGCATCTTACACCCTGGTGCGAAAATATAGAACCCAAAAAAAGATGCAGTCAATTTTCCGGCAGCAGCAAGCAGAAAAAAGAGAGCAGGAGCTTATGCTGCAAAAAGAAAGAGAAACCTTGCTGAATATGGAGATAGAGCACAAAAACCGCGAACTCGTTAGCCGAGCAATTTCGATTACACGGCAGCAGGAGCATCTCTTGTCGCTTATTAATGACCTCGAGAACATTCATCAGGCAATTCAAACGAATGGTTCGGATAAAATAGGATTACTCGAAGATCAGATTCGCAATTTGCGCAACAACCACAACAGCGGCAATTGGGAAGATTTTAAGACCTATTTCGAAAATGTTTATTCTGATTTTTATACCAACCTGCATCAGGTTTATCCTAATTTAACACCAAACGAAAATAAACTTTGTGCGCTCCTTAAACTCAATCTGAACACCAAAGAAATTGCTGTTCTTACTTCGCGCGAAGTTCGCAGTATTGAATCTGCCCGCATCCGCTTACGCAAAAAGCTAGGATTAAGCCTCGAAACCAACCTCACCACTTTTCTCTCACAGTTTTAACTAAAATTTCTGTTTAAATTCTTCTCAATCTTTTATTCGTCTTAAGATGCATGAGTGCTCTCCTTGATCTTTAGAAAATAAACTTTGACTTTCTTTTACCAACTGCTCAGGTTTTTGTAGGTAAAAGAATCAAAACGCATGATGTTCTATCCTTGCAATATCTTGTTGCGGATGGAACGCGATGCGTCAATTTTATCGGGATTGCCCCATCAATAAAAGACCACCTCCACCTGCGGATTTTTTTCTTTAAACTTATCGATGCGGCGCTGTGCGATGCGCGTGTTGTAGCAGCGCACCAGCTTCAGCGCGGGCAATCCTTCTATTTCGTTTAGTCGGCGGATGCTTGTGTTGTAGCAGTCGAGCTGTTCGAGGTTTGTTAAGTTCTGCAGGCCTTTGAGCCTTTTAATCATGGTTCCGGAGGCGTTGAGTTTGCGCATTTGCGTAAGCGGAGAAAGATATTCGAGGCTTTCGACGGGAGTATTTTGCACATCGAGCACTTCCAGATTAGGCACTTCCGAGAGCGGTTCCAGACTTTCGATGGGATTGTTGGGGCAGATCAGGATTCGCAGCGATGTCATACCACGCAAAGGTTCCAGGCTGGTGATGCTGGTGTTGCTGAAGCTAAGCTCTTCGAGCAGCAGCAGCTTATCGATATGCTCCAGGCTTCTGATCTCGCTGCTTTTGTTTTGTAGCGCGGGCATGTCGCTAAGCCGAATGCGGCGCAGGTTGACAAGGGTTTGCAATTGCTCACGCGAGAGGTTTTCGTCGCTTTTTATGAATTGCTCGGCAAGCAGTTTCCAGACGGGCGGCAATTTTTCCCACCACAGCACCAGCTCCGGTGTTTGGTAAACCACCAGCGCTTTGGGATGCCGGTAGGTAAACTCAACCATCTCTTCGTCGGGCACATTGGTGTTGTCGGCGTACACGAGCGCTAATTGCTCCAGTGGCATCAGCGGCACGATGCTTCTAACGGGGGTACGGTCGAAGGTTAGTTTTTCGAGCTTGGTCAGATTTTGGAGTGGCTGCACATCTTCTACGGGTGTATCCGAAAAGTTGATTTCGTGGAGATCGCCCAGGTCGGCCAACGGCTCAAGCGAAGAGATGCCGGTGCCCTGCGCTTCCAGGCTGTAGAGCATGGGCAGCGCGGTGAGCGGTTCCAACGAACGAATCATTTCGTTGCCGGCAACCGATAGGTTTTTTATACGCGACATCTGATGCAGCTCCTCTTTGGTAGGCTCCTGCTGAAGGCCGATGGCATCTTTAAAAACGCGCTTCCATTCTGGTGTCAACTGTTTCCACCAGCTTTCCAGCTTTGCCGACTAATACATTACCAGTACTTCCGGGTTATTTTTCATAAATGCCACGGCTACCTCACGCGTTACGCCTGATTGGTCGCAATAAACACGGCTGAGACGTGGCAGGTCGGCCAGCGGTTCAAGTTGGCTTATGGCGGTTTGATCAGCAAAAAGATATTGTAGATTTTCCAAAGTTTGTAATGGCGTGAGATTATTCACCGGGGTGCGGTCGAACTTCAGGAAACGGAGATTATTCAAGCTTTTGATGGGTGAGAGGTCGGCGATGGAGGTTTCAGAAAAATCGAGGCGCTCCAGCGAAGCAGCATCCCGAAGTGGCGTAAGCGTGCTTACCTGCGTGGCTATCAGTTCCAGCTCATTAAGTTTTAATAATCCGGAAACTACCGTCATGTCGGCCACCGGTGTGTTGCTGAAGTTGAGCTGACGCAGTTGTTTAAAATTCTGCACCGCCGTCAGATCGCGCACCAGCGTGTTGTTGAGCAGAAGCGTTTCCAGCCGTGTGGTATATTTCAAAGGCTCCAAAGTATTCACCGAAGTGTTGCCACAGTTAAGAAATTCGAGCTGGATGTGGTTGCGCAGTGGCATGAGATCATCTACAAAGGTGTGGCTGCAGTTGATGCGTTGTAGCGAAGTGAGCTTCGAGAGTGGCTCCAGCGAAAGGATGCGCGTGTTGCCCGAAATATTGATGGTGTCGAAATTTAAGATTTTCCTGATTTGCCGGTCGACAAAAGCGGCGGTAAAAGGAGCACTGCCGTTGAGCGGCATGGTAAGGGTATCGTTATTTACAACATAATTCATGGTGTCGCGGCTCATGCGTCGTTCTACTATTGTGCGGAGCTGAGCCAGGCTGTCGTCATAAAAAAGGATCTCCTGCAGGCGCAGGTCTTCGGTGAGGACGATCTGGCTTCCGAAAAAATCTTTCCAGGCCATCGGCAGCTCGTTCCACCAGTTGCGCAGCTCCTCTTTTTCGTTGAGGCGTGTGGTGTAGATGCTTGCCACCTTCAGGTCTTTGTCGGTGTCGGTGAGGTTTATCTCGATGTAGCGCAGCCGGTTACTGTTTACGCTGTCGCCGTCGATGGTGGTGCCGCGCAGGTTGCGGTTGAGGGTTACTTTGAAGAAAAGCTCATTTTTCTCGTTGATTTGGTGCTCTATTTTTTCGATATCAAATTTAAAAACTACTTTTTTAAAAAAGAAATCGATGTCTTTTAGGTAAGCCTGCACGTCTTTATTGATGTTTACCTCACGGTTTTCGTCCAGGTCGTCTTCTATCTGCACCTTGCTGTCGGCAAAAATCTTTGCCCAACTCTGGTTGATGATGATGTCTTTCTCTTTGACGGATACATTCGGGCTGCCCAGGGTATTAAAGGTTTTTTCGAGATAGGAAACCATTTGGCGGGCGTCCTCACTGTAGCGCTCTATCTCCTGCGGAGTGAGCGCGGTTTGTCCTGCTGCCGGAATCATAAACAGGATGAGTGCAGCAATTAATAAGGCCAGCTTTATCGGTAGGTTTTTCATCGAGGTTTTGGTTGCTAATCGAGGTTATAAATAAAATTTTTCAGACTTTCCTGCTGTCCTTCTTCCAGCCTGATAAGGTTGGAGATGAGCCAGCCGCGGTTGTTGCCCGGCCGGTTGAACTCGCTGATCTCGAAGTACCAGCCGTCCAACTGAAAGAAATGAAATTTGAGGCCGGAGACGTAATTAAACTTCAGGGTGCCATTGCGCAATTCGTACAGAAAAATGGAGAGTTTGTCGGGAGCAAATCCTTTTTTGAAATAGTCGCCGATGTGCTCCTCGGAGGCAAACACGCGGTCGAGGTTCATAAAGTCTAGCTCATGGCTCAGGGGGTGTAGAAAGCGTGAGGGCGACTTGTCGTCGCGATGATAGAGGTTGTCGTAGGGGTAATGTTTCACCTCGTCGATCACCCATTTGGAGCCGAGGTTGTCGGGCACCAGTTGCATAAACAGAGTGAGGAAA
>JAAYIU010000035.1 GCA_012523265.1 Bacteroidales bacterium
CAAGATTGTTCATAAATTTTTAACTCATTGCTATTGTGACAGTTACAACACCATCTTATGAACAGCTCCAAACCTGAATTTTTATGCCTAATTTTGCCAAAACCTTTTTAGACTGGACTCATAATTTGATTTAAAGTTCCCATCACTTTTACGAGCATGAGGTTTGCTTCAATTTTGTCATATCCTGACTGAGGCTGCCTACTGGGAACTGAGGACTTAGGACTGCCTCCTGAGAACTGCCTCCTGCTACCGCACAATAATTTCGTCGGCAAAAATCCAGGTGGTGTCGCCGGCGCCCGGATGCCACGCCGGACAGACGCCGCCGTTGGTTGCCTTTATGCGGATATAACGCGCCGGGGTTTCGGCAAACTGAACCTGAAGCTCCTCGGGGAAGCCGCCGTCTTTCTTCCGGTCGGTGGTGTTGGTGGCTGTGCCTGCCGGCGAATAGTTGATGCCATCTTCCGAAAGGGAAACTTCCATGGTTTCCGGCATGAAAATCCAGATGGCCTGATATTGCATAAACGATCCGGTTACACTGCTGATGGTGCGCGTTGCGCCCAAATCTATCTCCACCTCCATGTCGTCGCCATAAAATCCCTGCCACAGCCCATCGTGGTGGCGCATGCTTCCCTGCAGTCCGTCTACCAGCGTGGTGGCACCCTGGCCGGGATATTTGTTGGAAGGCGAAGTGACGTATTTTACCTTTGCGCCAAGCGCCTGATGAAAAGCAATTCTTTTTTCCGAAAAGGTTTCGTTCATTATGCCTGCGGTAAAAATTGCTGCACGCAAAGTTACCGGGCTGTCGATGGTGAGCGGATTCTTGTAAAGCTCCGATTGCGGAGTGGGTACCGAGGCGTCGGTGGTGTAGTGGATTTCGGGCGAGAGCTGCTCGGTGGTAAGTTCTACGGTGAATTTCCGGTTGGTGCTGTCGAAGTTGGTTTTAAATTCCACTGCGTACGATCCTTCGGAATAATTTACACCTAAAACATCATATCGGTCGAACTGTGTTTCGATGCGCTGCCGGAAGCTGTCCCAGTTTTTCTGTTGCGGCGCCGTCCAGAGCGCTTCGGCCAGCGCCGCCATGCGGGGCACCGCCATGTACTCGACGTGTGCAGGGGTGTGAATATATTCTGTCCACACATTTCCCTGGCCACCCAGGATATGTTTTGCTTGTTCGGCAGTGAGGTCAGCCGGAACGGGATGGAAGGAGTAAGCTCTTTTTAAAGTAATGAGGCCGCCAATACCGTTGGGTTCAAAATCAGGGTTGGCCTGGTAGTAGTCGAGGTAGCAATGCGTTACCGGCGACATCACCACATCGTGACCCTCGCGGGCTGCCTGGATGCCACCGTCGATGCCGCGCCACGACATCACCGTAGCCTCGGGCGCCAGTCCGCCTTCGAGGATTTCGTCCCAGCCGATGAGTTTTTTGTTTTTGCTGATCAGATATTTCTCGATGCGTTTCACAAAATAGCTTTGCAGCTCGTGGGTGTTGGCAAGCTGGTTGTCGCGCATACGTTTTTGGCATTTGGGGCACGTTTCCCAGTGCGTTTTGGTAGCTTCGTCGCCACCGATGTGGACGTAGGGCGCCGGGAAAAGTTCAATTACTTCATCGAGCACCCCTTCGAGCACTTCAAAAGTTTTTTCGTTGCCGGCGCAAAAAATATCTTCGATGGGCCAGTAGCCACCAGACATCACATAAAAAGGGCCATCGGTGCATGCCAGCTCGGGATAGGCGGCGATGGCGGCCGAAGCGTGGCCGGGCATCTCTATTTCGGGCACCACCATGATGTGCCGTGCTGCGGCATAAGCCACCACTTCGCGTATCTGTTCCTGTGTGTAGAACCCGCCGTAAGTAGCCTTTTCGCCGGGCTGCGGGGGCGTGGCATCATTCCACGGCTGCGATTCGCGATCTACGCGCCAGGCGCCGACCTCGGTTAATTTTGGATATTTTTTTATCTCAATGCGCCAGCCATTGTCGTCGGTGAGATGCCAGTGGAAAACGTTCATCTTGTGCATGGCAATCAGGTCGATGTAGCGTTTTACAAAATCCACATCGAAAAAGTGGCGCGACACGTCCAGGTGCATGCCCCTCCAGCCAAAGCCTGGCTTGTCGTGAATTTTTACACAGGGTATCTGCCATGTAACATTCTGCCTGGTAGTGTCGTAAACTTCCGGCGGCATGAGTTGATAAACGGACTGCATGGCGCGAAACAATCCTGCCGGCTTGCAGGCAGTAAGTTTTACGGCAGTCCGCACAACTTCCAATACGTATCCCTCATTGCCCAAAGTGTCGGCGGCAGCATCCAGAAAAAAATAGATTCCCTGCCCGCCGTGATGATCCATGTAAGTAGAAGTGTTCAGCAGCATACCCGTGCTTTGGTTAATTTGGCTGCGAAACAAATCCACCACAGTAGCAACTTCGGTATTACGCAGATCAAAAATAACGTTCGTTTCGGGGGTCAGTATAAAATAACCTTTTTGCAACTCTACCTGAAGCGGTTGCGGGATGATGTTTATGGGAGGCTGGGTGTGGTCGGATTTGCATCCTGTTACAAAAAGCGAAGCCAGAATGGTCGCCGATAAAAGCCAGAGGAGATGTTTCATTTTTGTTTTCTCTTTTTTAATAATAAAATATGATGTTGCAAAAATAAGCCGAAAAAGTGAAGTGGGAGCAGAATGCGGGTTGTAGAGTTGTTTCTGTTGTTCCCTTCGGCCGGTGGTTGAGCTTGTCGAAACCAGCTCAGGGCAAGTGTTGTTTGTTGTTTCGGAAACTATATCACTGGGGTTTGGACGAGGCTGTGCCTCGTCCATTCAATTTTTACAGGCTCTGCCTGTTTTCATTCCACAACGATTTTATAGAAAAGCAGGCTAAGCCCGCAAGAATAGATGCAGCTTAGGCCCTGTTAATTGTTATTTAGTGAGTTACAATTCTCTTATCCCAATTCACATTGTCGACAATACAAGTTTCTACTAAAGAAATATTTGCAGATTGTATTTTGTGTTTACAAGCGAATAAGGATATTTATGAGATTTCTCTCCGCCAGTTGGCGGATCGAAATGACCGCACGCTGGCGCTAGTGGGAGGGGAGGTGGGATCGTGCGCGCAGCGCCCGATCCCGCCTCCCCATCAACATCGTGATGCTTGTCATTTCGACTGAAAAAATTTGCAAAGCAAATTTTGAGGGAGAAATCTAAAAAATGCAACAATAACTTTACCCTGGGTCAGGAGCTTTGAAATTGTAGCCAATGTTTTGAAATGTTACCGTCAGATTTAAAAATTAAAAACCTTAACAGCCAGCCTTCTTTCGTAAAGTGGTAATATTGCAGCCAAAATAAGACGATGGGGATTTTTGGAAATTTATTTAAAGGAAGTGGCACTGCCTCCAAAGCTGACATGTCGGCCATTGGCACCGATATGCACTCGCATCTGATCCCAGGCATCGACGATGGCTCCGACAGCCTGGAAACCTCTATCGAGCTTATCAAAGGAATGCAGGCGCTGGGGTACAAAAAACTGATAACGACGCCACACATCCAGGGCGAATTTTATTGCAACACACCGGAAACCATATTGCCGGGCTTGAAGCGCGTGCAGCGGGAGTTGGCCAAACAGCACATACACATCGAGTTGCAGGCTGCCGCCGAATACCTGATCGACGATAAGTTTGAACAGAAATACAAATCGGGTGAGCTGCTTACCTTTGGCAAAAAGCATCTGCTGGTAGAGTTTTCGTATTTCAATGAGCATCCGCGTTGGCGCGATTTCTTTTTTGATTTACAAATTGCCGGCTACAACATCATCCTTGCGCACCCGGAGCGCTATTCCTATTTTTTCAGAGAATTTGGGAAATTTGAAGAGATCAAAGACCGCGGTGTGCTTTTTCAAATCAACATCAATTCGCTCACGGGCTACTATTCCGGCGAAGTAAAAAGGATGGCCGAACGTTTCATCGACGCGGGCATGGTGGATTTGGCCGGCAGCGACCTGCACAATGCGCATTATCTTCAGGCTTTGCAACAAGCCACCGCCAACAAATATCTGCGCAAGCTCATCGAATCGGGGAAGCTGAAAAATCATATGCTTTAAAGAGCATTTTAAAACAAGCTGGGTTGTAATAGTCGAGCATCAAATTTAATTGTTATGAATCAGATAAGCGTAGTAGTAGAAAAAACAAATAATTAACAAATTGTTGGCAAACAATCGTTTTCTGATGCGTGTTAAGTGATCTTACTAATCATCTAAAAAAACCCAAACATTATGAAAATGAACATTTTTACATCCTTTATAATTTTGCTGTTCACCCTTCCGGCGTTCGGCCAGTTGGCTGAGCCAACCACCAGAATTATTGTAAAATTAAAAAACGACCGGATTCTCGAAAATTTTGCCGGTGAAAAATCAATTGCCGGAAGTAGTAAAATCGACGCGCTGTGTCTGGATTTTGATGGTGTCGAAATTCAAAAACTCATTACCGGCCGTAAAATGACCAACCATAGCTATGTGGTTCAATTTCCCGATGGGACAGATATTCAGCAAATAATCAATGAATTTTACACCACGGGCGACATCGAATATGCCGAAGCTGACGCAAAAGGCTCGACAGGCGGTGTGGCAGGAATTACGCCTACCGACCCATACTATTCCAGACAATGGTCATTGAAAAACGACGGTACTTTTCCGTTATCGCCCGCTGTGGCAGGAGACGATATTGATATGGAAAGTGCCTGGGAAATCGAGCAGGGCGACAGCACCGTGGTGGTGGCGATTATCGATACCGGGATAAAGCTGGACCATCCTGATCTGGCAGGCAGAATCTGGACGAATTACAACGAAATCCCCGACAATGGCATCGACGACGATGGCAATGGTTACATCGACGACGTGCAGGGATGGGATATGGCAAATGACGATAATTTGCCAAAAGATGATTTTGGCCACGGTACCAATGTGGCGGGTATTGTGGGTGCCAATGGAAATAACGAAATTGGCTACGCAGGCGTCGACTGGAATTGTAAAATCATGGCTTTGAAAGGACTCAGCAATGAAAACTGGGGCTATTACTCCTGGTGGGCGGCGGCGATTTATTATGCTGTCGATAATGGAGCTAACGTAATCAACATGTCGTTGGGTGGCGAGAGCTATTCCGCTACTTTTCAGGAAGCTGTGGATTACGCTTTGGATAACAACGTAGTAGTGGTGGCATGTATGATGAACACCAATTCAAATACAACCTTTTATCCTGCCGGTTTCGCGGGAGTAATTGCCGTTGGTGCAACCAACCCAAACGATGAGCGGGCATATCCATTTTATTGGAGCACTACAAGCGGCAGCAACTACGGCGAACATATTTCGGTGATTGCTCCCGGCAACTACATTTACGGCTTGCACTATCTATCCAACACCAATTTCAACACCTATTGGGGCGGAACCTCCCAGGCCACGCCCCATGTGGCAGCGCTTTCGGCCTTGCTTTTGGCTCAGAACATCAGCCTAACGCCGGCGCAGATTAAAGCGATCATCGAGCTATCGGCCGAAGATCAGGTGGGCGACCCCGCCGAAGACACGCCCGGCTGGGACCAATATTACGGCCATGGCCGCATAAATGCCTACAACGCCCTGTTGAGCGTAAACGTAAATGAGGTGCGGTCGGATGTAGAAAAAATCGCCGTTTTTCCTAACCCGGCACAGCGCCAATTCACGATAACTTTCCCTGCGGAAACACAGCAGATCGAAATTATTAACCTGCACGGACAAGTTGTTTTGCAAAAGAAAACCTTTAACGAAACCAGTTTCAGCGATCAACTATCCCATAACGGAACCTATATCATTCACATCACCACCGACAAAAATACAATCGCAAAGAAATTTGTGGTGAACCGATAGTTGGTTTTAATTTCCAGGCGTAAATAAAACCGATAACCTCTCAAGGGTTGCCGGTTTTTTTAATTATTATGGCTCTGATATTACGTTGTGTGAAGTTCATCTTTAACATGTCAATAACCCCGCCCTTCAGGGCGGGGTCAAACAGCTCAGTCAGAAACCGGCGGGCTTCAGCCCGCAATACTTTTACATCAGTATCTTTCAACGAACTCATCATAACATTCAACGAACTCATCATAACATGCCCTTTATTTGGGATAGAGCTTACTGAAATACTTATGCCTTTTTTTGCTGGCAAAGTACTGTGGTTGAGTTAAACGACCCATACTAAGCGGGCTACTCATCTCATCAACTCACTAATAGAGCCTTAATAGCAGTAGCTGCAAAATTTTGTAAGCACCCAAACGAAAAATAATTCCTCCTCTTTTTGATTTGTAAAACAAAAAATAGTTCCTTTGTTCGCAAATCTACGAACAGGATGAGCATTAAATCAGTTGCATCAGAAAACCAAATCAGGCTTGCCCGGTACGCCAAAGCAATGGGGCACCCGGTGCGCATGTATGTTTTGGATTTGATCTCTAAACAAAGTTGCTGCTACAGCGGCGACCTGAGCGAAGAGCTGCCCATAGCAAAATCTACTTTATCACAACATCTCAAAGAGCTAAAAGCGGCCGGATTGATTCAGGGCGAAATTGAAGCACCCAAAATAAAGTACTGCCTGAATAAAGAAAACTGGAAAGAAGCGCAGCAGCTTTTTAAAAGCTTTTTGGGATTATAAAAATTTTTTGCAAATAGTGTTCGTTGTTTCACGAATGACGAAATGAAATATTCAAATGGTTCTGAGATTAAAATAAAGAATTGAATTAGGTCTTAATATCTTAAATTTTAAAATTTACAAATATGGAAATCAAAGTATTGGGTACCGGATGTACAAAATGCAAATCACTCGAGAAAGCCACCATGGAGGCAATTGCCAAAACCGGCGTGGAGGCCACCGTGACAAAAGTGGACGACATCATGGAAATAATGCAGTATGGCGTAATGTCGACGCCTGCCTTGATAGTAGATGGAAATATTGTGGTGAAAGGAAGGGTCCCGTCAGTAGAAGAAATTTCTAAATTAATAACCAAATAAACTATCCAAACATGAAAAAAATCATCAGCAGTTTAAGTTTTATTCTTTTTGTAGGAATAGCAATGGTTTCGGCACAAGATGCCGATCGCGTGAGAACCGCCCAGCCATCGGGTGAAAAAGTAACAGCAGCCGACCAAAAGGTAACCAGTGAGGTGCAGGTTTACTATTTCCATGCTACACGCCGCTGCGCTACTTGTAAGGCCGTAGAAGCGGTTACACGAAAAACCATCGAGGAAAATTATGGCCAAAAGGTGAGCTTCGAGTCCATCGACAGTGAAGAAAACGCTGCCCATCCGCTCATCGAAAAGTATGAAATCAGCGGGCAAACCTTGCTCCTCGTCAGCGGTGACCAAAAAACAGATCTTACCAACGATGCTTTTCTGTATGCCAACAGCAGCCCGGAGAGGTTTCAAAAGAAGCTCAAAGCCGCTATCGACAAGATGTTGTAAGCATGGAAATATTAAACGACTTGCTGGAAACTTCGCAGTTTCCGATTCTCACAGCTTTTATCCTGGGGCTTATGACGGCCATAAGCCCCTGCCCTTTGGCAACCAACATCACGGCCATCGGCTACATCAGCAAAGACATCGAAAGCCGCCGCAAGGTGTTCGCCGACGGATTGATCTATACCTTAGGACGCGCCATTTCCTACACGGCAATAGGATTGCTTTTCTTTTTTGGCGCAAGCCGCTTTGCCCTGGAAGGTTTTTTCCAGACATGGGGCGAGAAGCTTCTTGGCCCGCTACTGATCATCATCGGCTTATTTATGCTGGGGGTTTTAAAGCTCAAAATTCCAGGTCTGGGTTCTTTAAGCGAAAAAATGGAGCGTAAATCGAACAGTGGCTTTTGGGGCGTACTTTTGTTGGGTGTAGTTTTTGCACTGGCATTTTGTCCGTACAGCGGCGTGCTCTATTTTGGTATGCTCATTCCTATGACCATCAGCAGTGCCAGCGGCTTGTATTTGCCGCTGGTATTTGCCATTGCTACCGGAATTCCTGTAATAATTTTTGCCTGGCTACTGGCTTTTAGTTTAGGTTCTATTGGCAATGTTTACAACAAACTGAAAACCTTTGAGCTTTGGTTCAGGCGGGCAGTTGCAGCTTTGTTTATTGTTGTTGGTGCCTACTACGTTTTCACTATTAATTTTTAAAAAAATTTAAATGAACTGTTCGTGATATTACGAACGATGCAATTATCTGTATTATGAATTGGAAAAGAGAGCTGAAAATACTGTTGTGGATTGCGGCAGTATTTGTATTTGTTTATTTCATGCCACTCGAAAATGCGCGCTTTTCGGAAGCTTTGTTTTCGATGTTCGATCTGGCCAGATGGTATGCTCAGGAGCATGTCATTCTTTGCTTATTGCCGGCCTTCTTCATTGCGGGTGTAATCTCGGTCTTTGTCAGTCAGGGTGCGGTGATGAAATACTTTGGTGCCAAAGCAAAAAAATGGGTGGCTTATACCGTGGCATCGGTTTCGGGAACCATACTGGCAGTGTGCAGTTGCACCATTCTTCCGTTGTTTTCGAGTATTCACAAAAGAGGCGCCGGATTGGGGCCGGCCATTGCGTTTTTGTATTCCGGCCCGGCTATCAACATTTTGGCAATTATACTTACTGCCCGCATTTTGGGTTTCGAGATGGGTGTGGCACGAATTATTGGCGCGGTGGTATTTGCTGTGGTAATAGGCTCGGCAATGGCGCTGATCTACCGAAAAGAAGAAAAGGTAAAGCGTGCCGAACAGATAAACTTCCCGGATATACCCGAAAAACGCCCGATGTGGCAAACGGCTTTTCATTTTTTTACGCTTGTTGCCATTCTTGTTTTTGCCAACTGGGGCAAACCCACCCAGGGTGTAACCAGTGGCACCTGGTATTGGATATGGACTTACAAATGGTACATCACCGGCGGTTTTAGTTTGTTGTTGGTGTATTCGCTTATCGCAATCCTAAAAGTTAAATGGCAATGGGTGGCTTTAGCAGCAATAGCTACAGCAGCCTCCGCATTCCTTACCACTTCCCCGCTGATACCCATGGTTGTCGGAATTGCAGGCCTGAGCATCATTACGCTTACGGATAAGAAAAATCCTGAGAACAAAGACTGGACAATCTCTTCGTGGGAGTTTACCAAACAAATTATTCCTCTGCTGGCTATTGGCGTATTGATTGCCGGTTTCTTGCTTGGCTCAACCCACGACGATGTGGCCATGGCCGGAATTATTCCCAACGCATGGATTGCAAACCTGGTGGGTGGCAACTCGGTATTTTCTAATTTCTTTGCCTCCATAGTGGGCGCTTTCATGTATTTTGCCACGCTCACCGAAGTTCCCATTTTGCAGGGATTAATGGCTGCCGGCATGGGTAAAGGGCCGGCACTGGCCTTGCTTTTGGCCGGTCCGTCGCTTTCACTTCCCAACATGCTGGTGATACGCGACGTGATTGGTACGCAAAAAACAATAGTCTATGTGCTTCTTGTGGTGGTGATGGCTACAATTACCGGATTGATTTATGGAGCAATGTAAAACTTGAATAATGAGAAGAATAGAAAGCATGAAAAAGTGACACTTCTTCATTTTCTTTCACTACCGACCGATTAAATTGATATTGTTAGTTTTAGATTCTTCTCCGCCGATTGGTGGATCAGAATGACAGTTGTTCAGGGGCTCCACAAATACGCGAAAAACCTTGTCATTCTGAGAGTTCACCCAAAGTTTTTGGGCATAATGAGGTAATGACAAAACGGAATAGATTTCTCCCGGCGACACACCGCTTCGCGATGTGTCTTGGTCGAAATGACAGAACTGCGATTGG
>JAAYIU010000011.1 GCA_012523265.1 Bacteroidales bacterium
CCTCAATATTGCTGTGCTTTTGATTTTCGCTGCGTATCGACCTGGCCGCTTCAACAACCGTTTTATCCGCAAGGTTAGAAAGAAAAGCGAGCGCATCAAAAAAGTTTGATTTCCCGATGGCATTGGCCCCGGCAATACACGTAAAAGGCCCCAGGTAAAGCTCTGTATTCATCAAACTTTTGAATCCGGTGATTTTAATCCGCGTAATCATGTTTCATGATTTTTATTTGGTGGCTAAAATAAACAAACTTTAAACAATCTGGTGTCCGGGAACTTTAGTAGCATGGATAAAATGAGATTTTGCTTTTTTAAAATTGATTATTTTTGTGCTAAACATTTTACTATGGAATATTCAGCTTTTATCAACATCGACTTGCTCTCCCAGGAGGCCAGAAAAGAGTTGGAGACTTTTTATGAGTTTCTGCTATTTAAAAACAAGAAACAAAAGGCCAAAGAAATTGAGCCTCAAGAAAAACGGTTCGCCAATTTTTTATCAAACACAATAAAAGCGGATCATTTTGTAATGCCTAATCGGGAGGAAAGAAATGAGCGATAAGGTGTTTATTGATACGAATATTTGGGTTTATGCGAGGGTTGAAGGAACTGATTTGGAAAAACATAAAAAAGCAATTTCCTTCCTTAGAAACCTATCGAATCGGGTTATTATCAGCACACAGGTTATCAATAAGTTTTATAGTGCCTTATCCAAAAACATGATAGCTGAAGCTAAAATCCAGAGTGCAATCGAGCAAATACTTCCTGATGTTGAGCTTAATAAATTATCATTGAATACAATCAGAAAAAGTTGGGAAATTAAGCTAAAATACCAGCTATCAATTTACGACTCCCTCATCATAGCTTCTGCCCTGGAAGCCGATTGCAAGATACTCTACACCGAGGACTTGCAGCATAATCAACTCATCGAAGGCAAACTCAGGATCATAAATCCCTTTATCAGCGAGTAATGTTTTTTGTGCGATTGACCAAAAGAGTCACTCCGCTCTGCTCACCAAATTCACAGCAAAGATTGTAAGTCCGTCCCTGCTTTCCGATACGGAGATATCCCCGCCCATCTGCAAAATTATTTGTCTGCTCAGGCTAAGGCCAATGCCCGAACCATTTTCTTTGGTGGTATAAAAAGGAACAAAAATCTGTTCTTTTATCTCAGGCGGTATCGGCGGGCCGTTGTTGGCGATCTCAAGTTTTATGGTGTTGCCAAATTGTGTGAGTTTAAGCGAAATGAAAGGCATATTGGTTTCGCTGGCAATGAGCGCTTCGGAGGCATTTTTCATGAGGTTTAAAATTACCTGCGACAAAAGCTGTTCATCCGAGGTGAGCATTAGATTTTCGGGTAACGACTTTCGGATTTGTATCCCGACAAATCCCGGATAGGCGCTGGCAGCAAGTAACGCGCGCTCGATGAGACCCGAAATATCCACCGGCCTAAAGTGTGGCTCAGGCAGCTTGGTAAACTTTCGGTAGTTTTCTACAAAACGCATCAGCCCCACGCCGCGTTCTTCGATTACACCCAGACCTTTCACGGTGTTTGCAATCATCGTGGCGTCCACATTTTCGGGTTTTATTATTTGATCGTTGGCTGTAAAATATCCCGAAATTACCTGCGTGAGCGAAGTGATGGGCGCAATATTGTTCATAATTTCGTGTGCCAGCGTGCGCGCCAGTTTTATCCAGGCGTCGATTTCGCGGTTGTCGAGTTCCTTGGTAATGTCGCTCACCGCCACCAACTTTATGGTTTCGTGGTGGGTTTTTATTTCGGACAGTTTAAAAAGTAATTTCTGCCCGTATTTGTTCTCGAAAATCGCCGACTGCTGAGATTTCCCGGAGCTTTCCATAATGAAAGCGGGCAGCGCCGCGTCGATAGCCAGCAAGGTATTTATGTGGTGCCAGGCACTAATTTGCGTAAGTTTGGTAGCCGCAGGATTGATATTTACTACCCGCCCTTTTTCGTTTACCGAAAAAAGTCCCGTTGCCGACTGGTCTATTACCGAGCGGAAATACTGCTCCTGGGTGTTGATGTCGATTTTTGTTTTCTTAAAAATTTCGTTCAGCCGGTCGATGGCTTTATAAATTTCGTCGATGGCTTTGTTGCCCGACTTGCGGGGCGTTTTCAGGGTGGTGTCGTCATTCTCGATACCCATCAGAAAAGAGGCAATCCAGTGGTTGATTTTATTAAAATAGCTGATGATATTAATAACTGCGCCTATCAGCAGCAAAACCATTAGCACAGAAAAGGTAACCATCTGCATTTCGACATACAGAAATGTAGCCGCAGCAGCCAGCAGGATGATAATCAGCAGCCTCGACAGGATGGCCCGGTAAAAATGTTTGTACGGCATGGATTGCATTATTAACCTTTATTCTTCGAACGACTTCAATTTTTTGTAAAGCGTTGGCCGCGAAATGCCCAGCTTTTTGGCCACAGCACTCATGTTGCCGTTTTCTTTTTGGATGGCGGCTTGTATCATCTCCTTCTCCATCTCCTCGATGGTTTTGTTGTGCAGATGGCTGGCCGCCGGCTTTGCGGCCTGAAGCACAAAACACTCTTCGGTCAACTGATCGCTGTCGGCCAGTATTACAGCCTTTTCGATGCTGTGTTGCAGCTCGCGCACATTGCCGGGCCAACTGTGCCGCAGCAGTTTCCCGGCAGCTTTAGGCGTTAATTTAAGGCGCGGTTTGTTGTATTTCATGCTATATTTTTCCAGATAAAATTCGGCAAGCAGTACCACATCGTTTCCGCGCTCACGCAGCGGCGGCACCTCGATGGTGATGGTATTGATGCGATAGAGCAAGTCTTCACGAAAAAGCCCGCCGGCGATCATTTTCGGCAAATCCTTGTTGGTGGCCGTTATCAGCCGAATATCGACGGGAATAGGCTTGTTGCTTCCCACCTTTATAATATTTCTGCTTTGCAAAACCACCAGGAGCTTAGCCTGAAGTGCTAAGGGAAGGTTCCCGATTTCATCCAAAAATAAAGTGCCTTTATGTGCCGCTTCAAATTTGCCTGCCCGGTCGTCCTTGGCATCGGTAAAGGCGCCTTTGGTGTGGCCAAAAAGTTCGCTTTCAAAAAGTGTCTCGGTGATGGCGCCCATGTCCACATTCACCATGATCTCATTTTTGCGCAGCGAATGCTGGTGAATTTCGCGGGCTATCAACTCTTTGCCTGTCCCGTTTTCGCCCACAATAAGAATATTGGCGTCGGTGCCGGCTACTTTTTTTACAACCGTCATCACATTTTTCATGGGTTCCGACTGGCCAATAAGTTCCTGTGCGGGGGGCCGGAATGCCTGTTTTAATGTGCGCGCTGTTTTGGCCAATGCGTTATTATCCATCTGGCTCTTGCGCAGTTTCATGGCCGCATGGAGTGTGCTGAGCAGCTTGTGGTTGTCCCAGGGTTTCAGAATAAAATCGAAAGCGCCTTCTTTTACGGCTTTCACGGCCAGCTCCACATCACCATAGGCGGTTATCATCACCACCACAATCGATGGATCCTGTTTTTGGATTTGGTTTAACCAAAATATTCCTTCGTTCCCAGTGTTGATGCCCGCCTTAAAATTCATATCCAACAGCACCACATCAATATTTTGTTGCTGTAGCGTGGTGAGCAGCACATTGGGGTTGCTGAGCGGAAACACCCGGTCAAATTCCGTTTGCACCAGCATCTCCAAAGCGGTAAGCACGCTCTTGTTGTCGTCGAGTATGAGAATATTGCCTTTCATAGCCAGCGAAATTAGACATTTTGTAAACGAACGAAACAGGGGTGTTAGATAACTTTACACTTTTTTTTTGATAAAATCGCTGTTTTAATTTTAAAGATCAACTGGTCAACGCTTTGCGATTAGCGGCACTGCGATTGAGCAGAGTGGGATTAAAAGCTAAAAAAAGTAAAGCCATGGATATTCCAAAAGTGAAGAAAAAAGGATTTAAAAAGAAGCACCTGCTGATAGTTCTGGGGGCGCTGCTTATTGCATTTCTGGTGTATCAGGCCTTTTTTGCCGTTCATTTGTCGACTTTAAATGTGGATGCCGAAAAGGTGCAGATAGAAACGGTGTCGGAAGGCATTTTTCATAATTACATCACCGTTACCGGAAATGTGGAACCCATCGCCACCATATTTCTGGATGCGCGCGAGGGCGGGCGCGTGGAGGAGAAAGTAATCGAGGAGGGCGCTATGGTTAGCAAAGGCGATGTAATCCTGCGCCTGAGCAATCCCGATCTTACACTCAGTATTTTAAACAGCGAATCGCAACTGGCCGAAAAGAGCAACTTCCTGCGCAATACCATGGTGGTGATGGAACAGGAAAAATTGCAGATCAAGCGCGAGCTGCTAAACCTGGAATTCGACATCAAACGCAAAAAGCGGGTGTATGGCCAAAAGCAGGTCTTGTTTCAGGATGAGCTGATATCGAAAGAAGAATTTCTGATGGCGGAGGAAGATTACCAGTTTGCGCAGCGTAGTTACGAACTCTATATGGAACGCCAGCGGCAGGATTCGATTTACCGCAAAATTCAGGTGGATCAGATGGAGGACAACCTGCGCAACATGGAGATGAACCTGAAACTAATCCGGCAAAGCCAGGACAACCTGAATGTAACAGCTCCGGTTGACGGACAGTTGACCACGCTGGAAGTTGAGCTGGGGCAGTCGGTACCCAAAGGCGGCAGGATAGGGCAAATCCATGTGTTGTCGTCGTACAAGGTGGTGGCGAAAATCGACGAACACTACATCGACCAGGTGCGCACAGGTCTCATGGCAACGCTCGACAGGCAGGGACAGGAATACCAGTTGAAGATCAGGAAAATATTGCCCGAAGTGCGCGATGGTCGCTTTTCGGTGGAATTGGTTTTTACGGGCGAAAGGCCCGACAATATGCGCACCGGGCAAACTTACTACACACGCCTGCAACTGGGAAGCCCCGAAGCAGCAATTTTGCTACCACGCGGCAACTTTTTCCAGCAAACCGGAGGACAATGGATTTTTGTGCTTTCGCCGGATGGCAAATTTGCCGAAAGGCGCATGATAAAAATAGGACGGCAAAACCCAATGTATTATGAAGTATTGGAAGGCTTAAAGCCCGGAGAAAAAGTAATTGTGTCGGGCTACGAAAATTTTGGTGACAACCAGCGGATAGTGCTAAGATGAAGAAAGTATTAATAACTCCGGCTTTAGGCTGGCGTTGTGGAGATGTCAGAATCACTAACCCCGGCCTTTAGGCGGCGTTGAGGAGATGTCAGGATCACTAACGCCGACGTTTAGGCTGGCGTTGAGGAAATGTCAGAATCACTAACCCCGGCCTTTAGGCCGGGGAAAAAAGGGATACAAAAGTTTGTGGGGCTTTAGCCCCAACCAACAAAATGATGTGATGAGTTCAGTGAGAGATAAGGATTTGAAAAAAATATTAAAACAAAACAGCAATCTCAAAAAATAACACAGCAATGATTAAAACAGAAAAATTAACAAAGGTCTTCAGCACCGACGAGGTGGAAACACTTGCTTTGCGCAATGTGGATATCCATGTAAAAAAAGGCGAATTTGTAGCCGTGATGGGGCCTTCGGGCTGCGGCAAGTCAACGCTGCTCAACATTGTAGGGCTGCTCGACAATCCCACCGACGGCACCTATACCTTTGCCGGCACAGATGTAACGCATCTGAAAGAGAAAGACCGCACGCAGTTTCGCAAAGGCAACATAGGGTTTGTCTTTCAGAGTTTCAACCTGATCGACGAGATGAATGTTTTCGACAATGTGGAGCTGCCGCTAATGTATCTCAAAATGAAAGCTTCCGAGCGCAAACAAAAGGTGAACGATGTTTTGCAACGCATGAAAATCGGCCACCGCGCCAAGCACTTCCCGCAGCAGCTTTCGGGCGGACAACAGCAGCGCGTAGCCATTGCGCGGGCAGTGGTGGCCAATCCAAAACTCATTTTGGCCGATGAGCCGACAGGTAATCTCGACTCGAAAAACGGTATCGAAGTGATGAATCTTTTAACAGAACTCAACCAAACCGGCGCCACCATCATCATGGTTACCCACTCCGACCGCGATGCCGGCTACGCACACCGCATTATCAATCTGTTCGATGGTGAGGTAATTATGGAAAAGAAAGTAAGCAGGGAGCTGTAAGAAAGGGATTTACGAATTACGATTGACGATTGACGAATTACGATTGACGAATTACGATTGACGAATTACGATTGACGAATTACGATTAATGAATTATGAATTAAAAAAAATGAATATCGAACATCGAATCTTGAATCTTGAATATCGAATGAAAGCCCCAACGGGGCGACATCAATTTGGATTTACGATTTACGATTTACGAATTTTGAATCTTGAATTAAAAACCCAAACAAACGAATACCATGTGGCTGAAAAATTTAAAATCGTTTTCACAACATCTTGTCAACAGCAAGCTCTACACAGCAGTTACTGTTTTGGGATTTGCCATTTCG
>JAAYIU010000457.1 GCA_012523265.1 Bacteroidales bacterium
AAACAGGATATGGCAACACCGTGCCACTGTGGTTGTTTGGTTTTTTGTATTAATAAAAAAAAGCGAACCTCCCGCTAAAGGAGATTCGCTTTTGTGTGTTTTTCCACACCTGATTTAGTACCGATCCTGGCGGGGCGGACGACGGTTGGTAAAGCGTGGCTTCTGCGGTTTTTCCTCCGAAGCTTTCACCACCAATTTGCGGCCTTCTACTTCTTTTTCGTTGAGTTGGTAAATGGCCTCGTAAGCTTCGTCATCGTTTTTCATTTCCACAAAACCAAAACCTTTGGAGCGGCCGGTAGCTTTGTCGGTGATGATACGGACTGATTCAACTTCGCCATAAGTTTCGAAAAGCTCGCGAAGACTCTCTTCGTGGTACCTGAAATTCAGGTTAGCAACAAAAATGTTCATAATAACTTTAGGTAAATGGATTAAAAAAACAACATTTACAGAAGATGAAAGAGGTGCCTGAATCACAGGTGTTTGGTTACAACTATGGCCGAGGCCGGCTTTGCATTTTTTTCTGCGGCAGCAAAATTAAACAAAAACATATTCGGAGCTTAAAAACATTTTTCACAGCAATTTACACTTCCGGTTTTCGGCAGAAGATACCCTATTTTTTCTTCCACTTTATCTCATAGAGATCGTTGCGGCGGTCTTTGAGGGTACGGACGGTTCCGTTGTGATGCAAGTCTTTTAATAGATTCAGATCTACATCCACTATCAGCGTCATTTCGGTGTTGGGGGTAGCCTCGCTTTTGATGGCGTTGGTAGGGAATGAAAAGTCGGAAGGTGTGAACACCGCCGATTGCGCGTACTGGATGTCCATGTTGTTGACGCGTGGCAGGTTGCCCACACATCCGGCAATGGCTACATAGCATTCGTTTTCGATGGCGCGTGCCTGGGCACAACGGCGAACGCGGCTGTAGCCGTTTTGGGTGTCGGTGAGAAACGGAACAAAAAGCAACTGCATGCCTTGATCGGCATAGATGCGGATAAGCTCCGGAAACTCCACGTCGTAGCAGATAGCGATGCCAATTTTGCCGCTGTCGGTATCAAATACCCGGATGTCGCTACCGCCCGACATGCCCCAGGTCTCAGATTCGTTTGGGGTTATATGTACTTTTTTAAACGATTCCCAAGTGCCGTCGCGCCGGCAGAGGTAGGAGATGTTGTAGAGTTTGCCATGCTCCATCACAGGCATGCTTCCGGTTATGATGTTTACATTATAGCTAATCGAAAAATCGACAAACCTCTGGCGCAGTGGCTCCGTGTATTCAGCCAGCTTGCGTATGGCTTCGGCTTCGCCCAGGTGGTTGAATCCCGACATAAGCGGCGCGTTGAAAAATTCCGGAAAAAGGATGAAGTCGGCATGGTAGCCGCTCACGGCATCGATAAAAAATTCGCTTTGTTCTATCAGATGGTCGAAAGTAGCAAAATGACGCATCTGCCACTGCACCAGACCAAGTCGTACCACGGGTTGCAACTTGTTTATCAGGGTTTCTTTTTCCTGATAATAGATGTTGTTCCACTCCAGCAGCGTGGCGAATTCCATCGACTGCTCATCGTCGACGAGGTAGTTCTTCAGGATTTTTTTAACGTGGAAATTGTTTGACAACTGAAAGGTAAGCGCGGGATCGTAAATTTCTTTGTTGCTCACCTTATTGATATATTGCCGTGGGGTCATCTCGTCGGCAAACTTGCTATAGTTGGGGATACGTCCGCCCGCCATGATGACGCGCAGATTGAGGTTTTCGCACAGCTCCTTGCGCACATCGTAGAGCCGGCGCCCCAAGCGCATGCCGCGGTAGTCGGGATGCACAAACAACTCGATGCCATACAGCACATCGCCGTCGGGGTCGTGTGTGGTAAAAGTATCGTTGGCGGTAATCTGGTTGTAGGTGTGGTTGTCGCCAAACTTGGAATAGTCGATGATGATAGAAAGGGCGAGCGCTACCACTTTATTATTAACGGCAATACAGAGTTGCCCTTCCGGAAAAACGTCGAGCAGCCGGCTTATGTCGCGGCGTTCCCAGTAGTCGTCGGAGGAGCCAAAGTATGCCTTCTCCATTGCTTTGCGCAAATCGTAGTAGTCTTCGAGTTTCAGGTGGCGGGCTTCAATAATCAGTTCTTTACTCAGCATGGGGTTTCATTATCTTTAAAACAAAAATCATGGATGCACAACAAACATAGCGGGTAGATTATTGTTCGGAGGGTTGATTTGATGATGTGCTGATTTGCTGATGTGAGGATGTGAGGATATGTTGATGTGAGGATTTGGGAACCAGCATGCAATTACTTTCCGCACTGGGATTAGTGCCATAGGCGCGACACCATGAATGGAGTAAAAGATTTTGATGACAGGAATCGTGTGCGGAATTAAAAAAGCAGCTACATGGTTTTATGTAACTGCTTAATAATTAGGTGACTCCGCAGGGATTCGAACCCCGAACCTCCTGATCCGTAGTCAGGTGCACTATCCAATTATGCTACGGAGCCAACTTATGTGGTCATTGTTTTGACCAGAACGATTTGTTGTTTTGAATCGGCTGCAAAAGTAATTTATTTTTATCAAAAAGAAAGTGGCAGCCAAAATATTTTTATCACCACAGGTTCTGTTGTCTTTTGGGTTTACTTGATCATGCACCGGAGCAGGCGCTGACCGGCAATGTATCCTTCGAGCGTGTCGCCAATCTTTACAGGTCCCACGCCGGCAGGTGTTCCCGTATAAATCAGGTCGCCCATCTTTAGCGAAACAAAGCGTGAGATGTATGAGATGATCTTGTCGAAGCTGAAAATCATCAGCGAAGAGTTGCCATCCTGCACAGTCTCGCCATTCAAGGTGAGGCGAAAGGGAATGTTGCCGACATCTTCAAACGAATCAGCGGGCAGGAAAGCGCCCAGCGGCGCGGCGCCATCAAAGGCTTTGGCGATCTCCCACGGAAGACCTTTTTGTTTTTGTTGTTGCTGTAGGTCGCGTGCCGTGAAGTCGATGCCAAAACCAATCTCGTCGTAGTAGGTGTGGGCAAATTTCTCGGCAATGTGACGGCCATTTTTGCAAATTTTCAGCACCAGCTCGCCTTCGTAGTGCAAGTCGCTGGTAAAGTCGGGATAGAAAAAAGGCCGGTTTCGGATGATCAACGCGGTGTCGGGCTTCATAAAAAATACCGGCTCCTGGGGCAGCGGGTTGTTAAGCTCGCGTGCATGCTCTACGTAGTTGCGGCCAATACAGATTATTTTCATGAAAAAATTTAGATTAGTTCTTTGAGCTGCATCATGTGGACGATGTCGGAAACGATTTGGTCGGTGTTGAGATATTTTAAGTTGTAATGTACGTCGTAGCAATGGTGGCAGTCAGAATCTTTTGAGAATGTCTCGAGCAGACGCTGGCGTTTTTTGTCCATCTCTTTCACCTTCCGGTAGGCTTCTTTGGATGAGAGATTGTGTTTTTCAGCGATGTGGTCCACGCGCCACTGAAAAGGAGCGATGAGGCGCACATGCAAAGCTTTTTGAATATCTCTGGTGATTTGCGCGCCGGCGCGTCCGACGATAATTACATAACCATCGTGGGCAAAAGAATGAACTACTTTTTTTATGGTTTCTTTTATCTTCCAGTCGCTGTAATATTGCCGCGCAGTGAGCGACAGCAGGAAGTCATCGATGGTGGTGCGGCTCTCCTCGAACACATATTCAAGTTTTTTACTGTCGGTCTTCAGCTTTTGTGCCGAGGCTTCCAATATCTCCTTGCTGATGATCTTCCAGTTGCTATTCTGGCCGATAGCGCTGTAGTGGCTGACGAGCTTTTCGGAGAGTTTTTGTGAGATGATGTTTGCTTCGCAACCGAATTCGCGCGAGAGCGTTACCACCGGGCCGGGAGTAGCTTTTTCAAGTTCGCCCTGTCGGTATCGTTCTATGAGGTATTGTTCCAGAAAATTATTCATGGCAGAAAGTTTTAAAAAGTGACCGACAAAATACAACTATTTCGCGGAAGCGAAGTCACAAAGCAACCCTTAGCGTGCAGGCGTCATTTCATCAATCAGCCTCAACCCGTTGTCGATAAGTCCGGCCAGACCCGGTTTTCTTTTTTGAAGCTCAAATAAATAGCTGGTGATTGCTTTACGCAAATGATCGGAAGAGTTGTTTGCCGTGGCAATCTCCAGGATTTCGAGTGGCAGCAGCCATTCATCAGGGAACTCCTGCTGCAAAGTGTGCCAGATGTCGGGCAGTGCATCCTGCGATTGCTTTTGTTGCCGTACGTCGCGCACCACCCGATAAAGCGAATGCAGCCGGCGGGCAGCATCGGAGTGAATGATTTTGTGGGTTTTTTCTTCAGGTGGCGCAAATTCCATTTGGTAGGCTTCCGGATCGGCGGCTCCTGAAAACACCGAAACGATTTTACTTCCCACAGCCATATCGTAGATTCCCCATTGCGGCTCAAAGAGCACCTGATCCTGGTAACGTACGGTGCATTCCTCGAAAGAGAAAACCAAATTTCTGCCTTCGCGGCGAAGGATATTCCGCAGCTTGCCTGCCACCTCCACACCTGAAGCAAATTCGATTTGGCAATACTCCCCTTCGCGGAGGCTCAGCGCTTCCAGTTGGTCTGCATCAAGATTTTCGGGCGGCGTGTGGCTATTTTTAAAATTCCCTATGGGTGAGCCAAAGCCGTCTTTATGGTTCGATTTATCGTGTCCGGCCAATTGGTCGTCAGCATAGCAGAGTTGGGTAGGGGAGGAGGTTTGCAGATAGATAGCCTGTTGTTGTTTTGTAATTATTTTAGAAAAAGTCCCCGAAATCTGCAATCCCGAAGCATAAACGGCTGTAGCCAGATGTGCTGATTTTACGGCTTTTTGCAACCCTTGGGTGCCACCGCTGCGTTGTGCCATGGTGTCGGCAAACTCGTTGAGCACTGTAGTAAGATGTGCGAAGTCGGGCGTAACAAAAAGCTGTGGCTGACGGGTGGTAATGTCGAAGTTAGTTTTAACAGCCTCTAATGTGTAGGGCAGCTTTTTTACTTCCGGCTGCAGACAACTGAAGCTCTCGCCGATGGAGGAGAGCAGCCCGGCGCCATAAATTTTTGGGTTTTCCAATTCGCCGATAAGTCCATATTCCACGGTCCACCAGTGCAGGTTACGTATCAGCGCCATCTCCGACGGCTCGCCCAAATTGGCATTGATAACCTCGAGTTTCTGCTCTGCCCGCTGTATCTCTTCACGGCTCGAATAGGGGTCGGCTTTGAGGATCGACAAATGACGAATAGCTTCGTATTGCTTGTAATCGTTGGCGGAGGAGAGGGCTTTGGCGCCAATTTCGCCAAACAGGCGCAGGTGCTCGGCATAGTCAGCGTCGGCGATGATTGGCGCATGTCCTGCGGCTTCGTGGATGATGTCGGGGGCGGGCGTGTAGTCTATCTGGTCGATGGGGCGTATGTCGGCGGCAATCACCAGCACGTTGTAGGCCTGAAACTCCATAAACGCTGCCGGCGGGATAAAACCATCCACTGCCACCGCTGCCCAGCCAATTTCCTTCAGGATGCGATTCATGCCGTACATATGCGGTATTTCATTGATAGAGATGCCCGTTTTGCGCAACCCTTCCAGATAGCTGCCGTGGGCCACACGGCTTAGGTACTTCACGTTTTGACGCATCACATAACGCCACACCGCCTGATCCTGTGGCGTGTAGCTATTGTATGGCTGATCGATGACCAGCTTTAAAAGATGGCGGGGGAGCTTATCGAGCACATGATTGGTTTCCATAGTTAACAATGCTTTTGTTTTGATTTAATAAAAATAGCAGCGCGTCAAAAATAGTGGTTTTGTCCACTAAAGAATTGCCACGTCGGCCATTTTTGGAATTATTAACGGGAAAAGAAAGCAGGCAGCTCTTACTCCGCAGCAACAAACTTGAGCCAGGCTGCCTGCTCCGACCTATCGGGGAAATCCCGAAAGCCCCGAAAAAATCGGGATATACTCCGCGATTCGGGAAACGAACAACGAACAACAAACAACGAAAAACGAACAAATTCTTTTCATGAATCATCAATATCCACTACCTTTGCAGCCAGAAAAAAATTGAGGTACATATTTGTGAAAGCTGCCCCCAAAATATTGTTAACAATTCCACTCATGGATGAGTCAGAACAAATTCCGGCCTTGCTCCTCAGCATCCGGCAGCAATCCTATCCCAATTACAAAGCTATTTTTTGTGTTAATCAGCCCGACCATTGGTGGTCAGACCCGAAGCGCAGCGCCATTTGCGAAAGCAATATGAGCACCCTTAGGCTGCTTCAGGAGAAGTCGGATCATCAGCTCCAGGTTATCGATCGCTGTTCGCCAGGCAATGGCTGGGGCGCCCGGCATCAGGGTGTGGGCTGGGCACGCAAAACTGCCATGGATGAGGCGGCGCGACAGGCTGCAGCCGGCGACTTGCTGCAAACCATGGACGGCGACACACAGTATCATCCCGATTTTTTGCAGGCTGTAGCCGACGATTTTTCTGACAATGGGCAGGCGGGTGCAGCGGCACAATGGTATTACCATCCCCTCACCGGTGAGCAAGCTGCCGATCGTGCCGTGTTGCGTTACGAAATTTACATGCGTTACTATGCACTCAACATGCTGCGCATCGAAAATCCTTATGCCTTTACGGCAATAGGATCGGCTATGGCGTGCACCCGCGAAGCCTATGGGGCTGTGGGTGGCATGACGCCTCACCGCAGCGGCGAAGATTTTTATTTTATTCAAAAACTTCGGAAATACACATCTCTACTCATCCATACCAACGCTGCTGCACTTCCGGCAGCGCGCTTCAGCGACAGGGTGCTCTTTGGCACCGGCCCGGCAATGATTCGTGGCCATAACGGCGACTGGAGCTCTTATCCAATTTACAACTACCGTCTTTTTGATGAGGTGAAAACTTCTTTCGACCGGTTTGCTGATCTCTTCGGCAGTGATGTGCAACATCCTATGGCCGCATTTCTCGAAGAAAAATTTGGCCACGACCACTGGGATGCGCTGCGGAAAAACAACCGTAACGCCACGGGATTTGCCCGCGCCGCTTTTCAAAAAGTGGATGCGTTGCGCATTCTGCAGTTTATGCGGTGGCGCCATCAACAGCAAACCACCTCCGACGAACAAAACCTCTACGACTTTCTGCTCGCTTTTTATCCCGGCGATACCATTTTACAAGGTATCCATCCAACATATTTCAACTTTAGCAAAGCTTCTGTTGAACAATTAAATCAAATAAGAGATTTTCTAACTACAAACGAAAAACTATGGCGACAGAAAACCAAACTCCTCCGTTGATGATTACTATTCTGGGAGCAACTGCCACCGGAAAAACTAAACTTGCCACGCGTGTAGCCGACAAGCTGCAGGGCGAGATTATCAGCGCCGATTCGCGGCAGGTATATCGTGGCATGAACCTGGGCACCGGCAAAGACTACGATGATTATGCTGTGGATGATAAAAAAATCCCCTATCATCTTATCGACATTGTAGAGGCAGGCACCGAATATAATGTTTTTGAATTTCAATGCGACTTTTTGCGTGTGTTTGATGATATTGTGCAGCGAAAAAAACTCCCTGTAATGTGCGGTGGCACCGGCTTGTATCTCGAAGCAGTGCTTCAGGGCTATCTGCTCGACGATGTGCCACGCAACCAAAAGCTGCGCAACGAACTTGATAAAAAATCGCTGAAGGAACTCGTAACAGTGCTCGAAACCTATCGCGAAACACACAACACTACCGACAGCACCGACCGCGACAGAGCCATCCGTGCCATCGAAATAGCAAAATACCGACACGATAATAACAGCGAGGACGTGGTGTTTCCACCCATCCGACACTCGGTGTTCGGCATCAACATGGAGCGCAACCAACTGCGACAGCGCATCACCGAGCGCCTGAGCCATCGCCTTAACGACGGAATGATCGACGAGGTAAAAGAACTCATGGAAAGTGGACTCACTGCCGACCAGTTGTCGTTTTATGGCCTCGAATACCGCCACATCACCGACTATATCACCGGCGAAACCAACTACAACGAAATGTTCAAGCAGCTCAACACCGCCATCCATCAATATGCCAAACGACAAATTACCTGGTTCAGAAGAATGGAGAAAAAAGGCATCACCATTATCTGGATCGAAGGCAGCCTGTCGCTCGACGATAAATTGGGGGTTGTCATCAATGCTACAAAAGATTATCTGTAATGGTTTTTAAAAGACAATTGCAGCGGATGCAGCTTCTGCTGATTATCATGTCGCTGGCCTTAAGTGTCGGAGCACAAAGTCCTTCCGGAAAATATATTGTTTTTTTAACCAGCAACCCTTCCGGGGCGGATTTATCGAAAGCAGCGGTTGACGCACTGCAGGCCGCCCATCAGGCCAACATTGATAGTCTGAAGCAAGCCCGCCGTTTGCTGGCATCAGGGTCGTTGCATGGCGGCGGCGGCATTTTTGTGCTGGCGGCAGCCACACTCGACGAAGCACAGACTATCATCAACCACGATCCGACAGTGGCCGCCGGTAGATTTGTTGCCGAGGTATTTCCTTTTAGCATGACCATCGGAGGGATTTGTATACCTGCCGAAAAATATGAAATGTCCGAGTATCAGTTCATCCGCTATGTTCCCGTACCCGAAGCTTTGGCCGGGCTATCAGAAAAGAAGATCGAAAAACTCAGCCGACGTCACAGCGGCTATCTGAAGATGAATTTTTATGAACACGCACTCATTGCTGACGCCGATTTTGGCTCCGGCCAAGGCGGCATACTGGTAGCTTTTAATGGCGATGCTGACAAGTTTGATCATTTTCTGCAATACGATCCATTTGTTAAATCCGGAATGTACAAGCCCGTATCAGGTATCTTGTGGATTGCGCAGGGCACCTTTTGCGAGCGCAAACCTGAACAAAAAACGAATGGCCAGCACAGGTAGATGGCTTTATGAATTCTAAAAAAGTGAAACTGAAACCTGTCTATACCTACATCCTGGTAACGCTGGCGATGGTGTTTTGGGGCATGAGCTTCGTCTGGTCCAAGATAGTGCTCGATTATTACGAACCTATTACTGTTGTGCTGCTGCGGCTCATCCTCTCGTCGGCACTTCTTTTTGCCGGGCTTGCTGTGTTTGGAAAGCTACGGCGTCTGCGGCGTGCCGATCTGCGGCTGTTTCTGCTCTCGGCAGCATTCAACCCTTTTCTGTATTTCCTGGGCGAAAACTACGGACTGAAATATTCCTCGCCCACGGTTACTGCGGTTATCATTGCCACCATACCAGTGTTTACGCCGGTAGTGGCCTATCTGGTTTACCGCGAGCGGCTTTCAAAACTCAACATTTTTGGGCTGATCGTTTCGTTTCTGGGTGTTTTATTTATGCTGCTCGAACGGGATTATTCGCTGTCGGTTTCGCCTGTCGGGGTGGCCTGGTTGTCGCTGGCTGTGGTTACAGCGGTTTTATATTCGGTACTTCTCAAAAAACTTGCTGTCCGTTACGACGCATTTTTTATCGTTGCCGTGCAAAATCTTATAGGCGTGTTTTATTTTCTTCCTCTGTTTTTTATCTTCGACTTCCGGCATTTTATCACCGTACAGCCCACCGCCGAGCTCATCACCGCTTTGTTGTTGCT
>JAAYIU010000396.1 GCA_012523265.1 Bacteroidales bacterium
ACCAACAGGTATATATCCCATTCACGGTTCCTTACAACTACCAGGGTAGCAATTTGTGTGTAATGTTTTTCAAACCACGCGAAACCAACTTCCAGTCAGTGAAATGGCTCACTACCGAAATGGACGACGACAGCATCTCTGCTTATTCCTCCAGCTACAACCCGCCCCTGGATCCCTACAATGTGCGCGAGGCTTCTATGAATTTTAAAAACCTGATGCCCAATACCACTTTTTATATTGCTAATGTTGGCACCGCAGACGTTTCAGGTACCGTAACGAATCAAATGAATAATCCTGTGGAAGGGGCACTGGTAAATGTATTGGGTTTTGAAGATTCAACTTATTCCGCAGCCAATGGCACCTGGTCGCTTGAGGGTTTGCTTGCATGGGAAACGATATTGAAAGCCTCAAAATATGGATATTACGATAATTCGATCGGAACCATTCTTTTTGAAGGAGAAAATAATGTTGTCGATTTCACACTGAAATTGCTTCCTTCAGTAAGCGTTACAGCAACAGTTGTAGGCAACGACGACCCGATGCATTATATGGAAGGTGCAGAAGTAACGCTGAAAGGGTACGAAAATTACAGTGCCACAGTAGGCGCCGACGGATCGCTGATGATTCCTAATGTATTTGGCAGCAAAACCTACAGCCTCACCATCAACATGGAAGGCTATAATACCTATACGACTTCGGTAGCGGTGGATACAATTAATAAAGACCTGGGAACAATTACCCTCACCGAAACGCTGTTATCGCCATTTTATACCCATGCCATGCAAACCAACCCAGGCACAGTAAAAGTTAACTGGATGTCGCCGCTGGATGGAGAATGCCAGCTGCTTACTTATGATGCGGAAAACAGCAACGGATATGCTGCCGAAGTAGGTGAAGTGGTTTGGTTGGGCAACGTTTACGAAATGGAACCCGGAACCATTACATACATATCTGCCTATTGGGCACAATATGGCGCTACTTCTGGCAATGTACGCATGGATTTGGTAGATAGTGAGGGCAATGTTTTTTACTCAAGCGATAGCTTCGAGACCGTTCAAAATGGGTGGGTAAACATCGATGTTCCCAATATTACATTTGAGGGAGGCACTTTTTATGCTATGGCTTATTGGGATGGCACCAATCCCGATTTAACCGACTATCTTGCGGTAGAGCAACACGATGCCGGCGTGGGTTATAACAAAGCTTACATTATGTATCCCGGAGAGGCTCCTTACCTTCTATCGGAACTTCTCACAGGAAATTTTACTTTCCTGATAGATGTACAGATTATTACAGCTGCCGAACCACAACGGTATAACGAAGGCTACAACATTTTCCGTGGCCCTTACGCCGACATCAACAACTGGGAAAGTTGGCAAAAGATCAACAACCAACCTGTGGTGGGAAATGAATATATAGATGGTGACTGGCCACAACCAGAAGAAGGATATACCTATGGCGTACAAGCTGTGTATACCACCGGCAACTCCGAACCGAGTTTCTCGATGCCTATCGTTCACGATACCACCTTACCATGCGTCAACCCATGGTCTTACACTGTAACCGGTTCGTTGCATACCATTAATATTCCCATTTCTGCCGACGTACACATTTTTGGAGAGCCGCTGATGGTTGGCGACTGGATTGGTGTATTTTATTTAGATGATAATGGCAATGAAGTATGTGGTGGCGCCGGTCGTTGGGGCGGCCCGTTTGCAGGCGGCAACGGTGGCGCAATCATCACCGCATATGGCGATGATATTACCACACCTGAAAAAGATGGCTTTGCCGAAGGTGAAACCATCCGATGGCGCATGAACGACTGCAGCGCCTGGGAGGAATATCCTGCTGTAGCTACCTACAACCCCAACAAACCCAACATGGGACAGTTTGCCGATTTCGGCCTCTCATCAGTGTTATCGCTGGAAGTGATGTATTGCCAATATTATACTTTTGCTCAGGGTTGGAACAGCCTGTCGAGCTACATCAACCCCATCGATCCTGACGTGGAAATTATGTTTGCGCCCATGATCAACCAACTCGTTATTGTGCGCAACACCACACAAGTTTACTGGCCCGAAGAAAACGTGAATACCCTCGTCAACTGGGACAGCAATACCGGATATGTATTAAAAGCTACCGAAGAGGTACAATTTGAGATTTGCGGAAGTGGCTCCGTTGATGGCCAAGTGGTAATGGAAAATGCCGGCTGGTATTTCCTGCCCGTGCTTAGCGCCTGCCCCGCCAACATAGAAGAACTCTTTGGCGAACAGATCAGCGATGTGATTATCATTCAGGAACTCATTGGCAGCAAAATGTACTGGCCTTCACAGGAAATCTATACACTGCAGGAACTTACTCCCGGCAAAGCCTATAAGATAAAGGTTGCCACCCCGATGACGCTTCAGTTCCCGATGTGCGACGGCTATGATATGCCAGGCGCCATCACTGTGCAAAATCATATCGTTACACCGTGGGGCACTCTGAATATGACGCCTGCCACACAAACCGTTTCGTTTGATGCACGCGCTCTGGCGCAATTTGCCACCGGCGATGTAATTGGCGCTTTCAACAGCAGCAATAAAATCTGTGGATTTATGCCAATCAACAATAGTGGCAAAAACCAGTCGATGGTTTTGTTTGGTGATGACGTAACCACCACAGCCCACGACGGCTATACCGAAAACGAAACCATAAGCTTCCGTATGATTGGCAAACGTACAGGCGAAGAGTCTGTGCTGCAAGTGCAGTGGGACAATGCCACCGACAACACCAGTGGAATGTTTATCAGTGAGTCGTTGTCGAAGATTTTGGCAATCGACCAAACCACTACTTCTATCGGAAGCCTGGCCGCCCAATCCGCTGTGGCTATCTATCCCAACCCGGCGACCGACCACATCAGCATCAGCATCCAAACCGAAACGATGGATCAGGCAGAGGCAACCATCATCGACACCAAAGGAAATGTGATGCTGCAGCAAGCGCTCAACCAGCGCCAAACTGAGATGAACATCAGCACGCTAAGCACCGGTATCTATTTTGTAAAAATCACCTCACGTCACTTCAACAAAGTGAGCAAACTTATAGTACAGTAATCATTTCTCATAAACGTTAGGCTTTTTATAGCCAGGCCCTGTCATTAGTTTGGCAGGGCTTTTTTTGTTTGCTAATAGTGCGGAAAGTATGACAATACCCGTTAAGGCCAGAAACGATTAGCAAGTTTAAAAGAAGATGATTAGGAAGGCTGGCCTCATTCATTCTGTTTTTACAGGCTATGTCTGTTTTTTGAATATCTAATAATGTAATAATGAATTTTGAATAACGAAACCATTCGAACTACCTGCTTACTGACGACTGTAAGATTTTCACAAAAGCCATCGAGATTTCCATAGTGTCCTTTGTGCCTGCTTTGTGCGCTTAGTGGTTATAAAATAATATTTCGGTGCGCTGCATCTCAGGAAAAATTACAAACTGCCGACTTCCCAATCTTTCACATCCAGTTTTTCATCTTGAAATACATCAGCATCAAAACTACCAGCGTTGCCATCACGCCCATCACACCCCAAAACGCGTAAGGGTTATCTTGTATGGGCAGCATTACATTCATTCCGTATAGGCCGGTAATAAACGAAAGTGGAAGGACGATGGAGGAGATAAGCGTGAGGATTTTCATGATCTGGTTGGTGCGGTTGGCCTGCAGCGAATCGAAGGTTTTGGAAAGCCCTTCGATGAGTTCGGCATAATCCTCGGTCATATCCCAGAGCTTCTGATAGTAGTCGAGAATGTTGCCCCAGTAGTCTTCCATGTTTTCGGCATAGCCTTCGATGGCGCCACTTTCAAATTTATGAAAAAGAGGCAACTGAGGCTTGAAGATGGTGTTGAGCAGGATGATGTTTTTGCGCGTGACGGAGATGCGCTCGATGGTCTTCTGGGAGTTTTTGTTAAACAAATCCCGGTTGAGAAACTCCACGTCGCTGCCGATTTTGCGTATCATCGAAAGCGTTGCAGTCATCAGCCGTTCCAGAATGTGATACAGCAATGCGTCGCTGGTGCCTATCTCAAACTCCTCTTTGCGCTGGTATTGGTCCATGGCTTCGTCGAACAGGTCTTTGACAACCCAATGCGTTTTGCCGATGGTGATTACATAATCCTCGCCCCAGAAAATCTTTACCTCTTTGGTTTTCAGAAAGCGGTTGATGCGATCGAACTTCGGGAAATGGAGGATGATAAAATAGTAATCGTCGTAAATATCAATTTTGGGGCGTTGGTTTAGTTTGCTGCGGCAGTCGTCGATGTCGAGGGGGTGGAAATAAAAATTGTCCTTCAGGTATTGCAGGTCTTCCTCTTTAGGATCGATAATGTGGTGCCATTTGATGGTTCCGATTTTAATAGTCTCTATCATTGAGTTTCCCCCTGTTTTAGGATGTGGTAGTGTGGTGATGGCTACATTCCGTAAATTTTTTTGAGCGGCAAAATTAACAAATTCTGCAAAAGCTTTTCAACGAATTTGCAAGATGGGCTTTTTGCTTACTTTTACACCCTAAACGCATCTGTTATGACAACGAAAGAAAAACACATCAACATGCTTCGCGGCCAAATCGAAAAACTCGACCAGAAGCCCTTCGACCTGGAATCCTGGAAAAAATACACCATCGTGCTGCTA
>JAAYIU010000382.1 GCA_012523265.1 Bacteroidales bacterium
CCGCTGTGGAACTATTTTGGAGAGCGCACCAGTCGACAGGAAACTCCCGAAGCATGACCAAAGGATTGCTGCGCATAGCCTTGCTTTGCCTGGTGGCAATTTCGCTGGCAATTCCGTTGCATGCTCAGTATTACAGCTCTGGTCAGGACCCCGCTTCCGTCGACTTTCGTCAGATAAAAACACAAAACTTCCGCATCATTTTTCCCTATTCCTACCAGCAAACGGCGCTTTACATTGCCAACGTGATGGAATATGCTGCGCAACTGGATACCATCACGCTGCATGCCGACCCGCCGCTGATCCCGGTAATTTTGCACAACCAAACGGCCATCTCTAATGCGATGACGGTGTGGGCGCCACGCCGCATGGATTTTTACACCATCCCGCCTGCCGACGGTTATGGCCAGGAGTGGTTTCAGCAGTTGGCGCTGCACGAGTACCGCCACATCGTACAGATCGACAAACTCAACCAGGGGCTTACCCGTGCGCTCACCTACGTTTTTGGTGAACAGGCTACCGGCGCCGTGTTGGGACTTTATGTGCCGCTGTGGTTTTTGGAAGGCGACGCGGTGTCGGCCGAAACGGAGCTGAGCAATACCGGCCGCGGGCGCTCACCCTCCTTTGCCATGCCGCTGCGAACGCAGTTTCTCGAGCGGGGAATTTATTCCTACGATAAAGCTGTATTTGGTTCCTATCGCGATTTTACGCCCAATCGTTACATCCTCGGTTATCACCTGGTGGCCACCGGGCGCCGCGACTACGGAACCGAATTGTGGAATCATAGCCTCGATAAGGTTGGGAGGAGGCCGTACATGATCGTCCCGTTTTCGGAAGGAATAAGGGATGTGACCCAAAAAAATAAGACTTCGTTTTATCGTGATCAGATGGAAGCTTAGAAAACAGAATGGGAGCGGGCATCCGTCGAAATCGAGCAACCATTTGAAGAGTTTCCATTGCCCGAAAAGCAGATTTTTACAGATTATAAAAAGCCTTTTTTTATTAATAAAAAAATGATCGTTGCCGAAAAGCGTCCGCTCGACGAAATCGCGCGATTTGTTGCAGTTGATCCTGCGGGCAATGAGCAGGTGCTTTTTACACCCGGTTATTACGATTTTGGTTCACTGACTTATGGCGGCGGGCGGCTTGCCTGGTCGGAACGCGTATTCGATCTGCGCTGGGATAACCGGAATTATTCAGTAATAAAAATGCTGGATATAGAAACCGGCGATGTAAAGACGATGGCTCAAAAAACACGCTGGTTTTCGCCCTCACTTTCTGATGATGGCAAGTTGCTCGCCGTTACCGAAGTTACCGAAAACCAACAGTACCGGCTGCTGGTGATTCAGGTTGATGATGGTAAAGCTGTTCAGTCTATTGCCACCCCCGACAACGAATTTCTTACCACGCCGGCATTTTCAGAAAATAAAAAAAACATTGTAGCCGTTGCGATTGGTGACGCCGGAAACCGGCTGGTGCTGGCCGAAACCGCTACCGGCGATTTGCAATATTTGATGGACACCACTTTCACGGTCATCGGGCAGCCGGCGATGCGTGGCGACACCATTTTGTTTGTTAGCGCCTGGTCGGGTGTGGATAATCTCTACATGATGCTGTTCCCTTCGCGCGAAATATTCCAGATTACAGATGTAAAATATGGCGTGGCCAATCCATCTTTTTATGAAAATGAAAATAAAATAATTTTTGAAAATTATAGTGCCGATGGTTTTGAAATTGCTACCCTAAGTCCTGGTTTAATAAATCCATTGCCTTTGTCGTCGGTAATGGATCACAGCGTGAAACTCTATCAGCCGTTGGCCGAACAGGCCGATACCATGCTGGTGCCGGCACTTATTCCCGATTCGGCGTATGCCATCCGCGACTATTCGCGGCTAGGGCATCTCCTGAACTTTCACAGTTGGGCTCCCGTGGCCATTGATGTAGATAATTACGGCGTAAAACCCGGTGTTTCGTTGTTTTCGCAAAATGTGCTTAGTACCGCTTTCGCGGAATTGGGATGGGAGTACAACCTGAACGAGGAGACCGGCAAATATTACGCGCGTTTCACCTATGCCGGCTGGTATCCGGTATTTGATTTTTCGGCTTCTTATGGGCGGCGGCGTTCGTCGGTTTTAGACCCTGATTTTCAGCGCATCGACTTCAACTGGATGGAAACCAATCTGGCCACCACCGTACGATTGCCGCTCAACATCACCCGTGGCAAGTGGGCGCGGTTCCTGCAACCCTCCGTCACGCTTGAATATGTGCAGCGCGACATGGATGCCAATGCTGCCGTTTCGTTACGGCGCAACAATTACAAAGCGCTTACGTATCGCCTTTCGGCCTCCAATCAGATCAAATCGACAGAGTGGGATATGCACCCGCGGTGGGGGCAAAGCCTGGATTTGCGCATGCAGACCTCCCCTTTTGCCGGCGATACGCTTGGCGCAATGTTTTCGGCGGTGGGGCGGCTCTATTTCCCGGGATTGCTGCGCCACCATAG
>JAAYIU010000133.1 GCA_012523265.1 Bacteroidales bacterium
AATCACCATTTCCTGGGTTCAAAGCCTGGCTTATTGACAATGGCAGCGCTTCCCCCGGTTGCTTTGATGGCAAGCAAACCATGTTTCATGGCCATCTTCATGCTTCCCGATTGTTCGACAAGACATGCTACGGCGCCGATAACCGTATGATTTTTATATTCAGTCATCCAGGTTTTGGCGTGCTCAAGTTTCGACAAAAAATGAATTACATCATCGGTGCGGAGCGTGGTTTTCACTTCCACGATCACTATTTCGTTTCCGTTGACAGCAATGATGTCGAATTCATAATCTATATCCCCATATTTGCCATCTACATTTTGAAGGGTGCGCTGCACCTGAATTCCTCTTTCGTTGAGCATCTTCGCCAGGTCACCTTCCACCAGCGATTCAACCAGCTTGCCCCACTGGGTGGTAAAAAGATTTTGTAATTGCTTCATGCGCCGGTCTGTTTCTTTCATTTGTTTGCCGGTTTCCTGAAACATTTTCCAGACGTCATCAAAGTTCAATGGCCTGTTGTATTGCACAACAGGTTCGTTTGCCTCGTTATTTTCGTTTTTGTTTTTCATAGCTATGATAAATTTTAGCATCAAAGTTATAAAATAATCAACGCAGAACTCCTTCAGGTTCTTGTATTAAAATTAAAAACCGGAAACCTCAGCTTCGTGCATTAAAAAGCTACGGATTATTTTCGGCTCTGTTGTTTTCGGGATACAATGGCTGAGGCAGAGATACCAACAAAAAGGATGGTCGCAATGACACCAAGCGACACAGGCGTGGGGATGGGATAAAGATGCGACAAGAGCATTTTGACGCCAACATACGCCAGCACAAACACCAGGCTCACTTTCAGGTAACGGAACTTGTCCATGAGCGCGGCGAGGGCAAAATACAATGAGCGAAGCCCCAGGATTGCAAAAACGTTGGAGGTAAAAATGATAAAGGGATCGGTGGTAACGGCAAAGATGGCCGGGATAGAGTCGATGGCAAAGAGCACGTCGGAGCTTTCTATTACCAGCAGCACCAGCAGCATGGGCGTCATGGCGCGGCGGCCATTGATGTGCGTAAAAAATTTGTGGCCGTCGTAATGAGGCGCTACCGGATATATTCGTTTTGCCAGACGGATGAGCCAGTTTTTGTCGGGATCGAAGTCGTCCATGCGGGTGGTAAGCATGCGGATGGCCGTAAAAATAAGGAAGCCACCAAAAACATAGATCATCCACGTGAAGCGCTCTACCAGCACCACGCCCGCCAGAATCATTCCGGCACGCATCACCAGCGCACCCAGGATGCCCAGGAACAGAACCCGGTGTTGGTATTGCAACGGAACACGGAAATAGGAGAAAATCAAGGCGATCACAAAAATGTTGTCCAGGCTCAGCGACTTCTCGATGATGTAGCCTGTGAAAAATTTCAACGCTGCGTCGCTGCCCGAAGTAACATGATGCTCGCCAAGTCCGATGTCGAACCAGTTGTGGGTGTAAGCAAAATATACAAAGACGTTGAACACCAGTGAAAGGAAAATCCAAAACCCCGTCCAGAGCAGAGCCTCGCGCACTTGGATGACATGATCGCGCCGGTTGAAGACACCCAGATCAAGCGCCAGCAACAAAATTATTAACATCAGAAAGGCTCCCCAGAGAATCATTGCGGTGATGGATTTTCCAAAAGTGGTTTTTAGTAAAAAAAAAAGCGGGCAAAGGTATTTTATGTTTCTAATTCCTCATCTTGATGGGATCATTTTAAAATTACAAATCTCACCTGATGAGTTTGGCCTGATAAGATTTTTTATTTCCCCGCGCGTCGGTTACTTCCAGCTTGAGCAGACTGTTGCCTTTAGGCATCCGATGGTCGATGGTATAGGTGAGCAACTTATTTTTGGCATCATAATCCATCAGTATCCATTTGTCGTCGATGGTGCCCCGGTAGTCGGCAATCCCCGAAAGGGCATCGTCGATACGGAAGGTGATATTTTTTTGTCCTGACACATTTTTACCATTGGTAATATTTACCGCAGCTATTGTCGGCGCCACCGAATCGACGACCACCGCATAGGTTCCAAACGAACGTATGGGAGCCACCAGCCAGCCCTTCTCCCATTTTCCGCCTACAGGAATCAGGTCGCCTTTGGGCGGCACCTGCACCACCAGCGCTTTGCCTTCGCTGCCCGATGGGAGACCCTGAGGTTTCAGATATATTTTGCCATAGTCGTGCATCGGCACGCCCGGATGATGAACTTTATAAAGCGGTGTGTAAAACTCTTTGCCCGCTGGTGATTGCGAAAAGGCAAAGCTAAGTGTGTCGTATAGCGTTCCGCGCGGAAGCTCCAGCCTCAAGTCGTCGGTCGAAAACTCGTTGTCCGAATCCCAGTCGAACACCATTTGTGTTTTCGGGTTTACCACCTGCTGCATTGCATCGCGAAAATCCGGCGGCACCGCCTGCACATAAAATGTCAGCACCGAAATATTGCCATTAGCATCCTCCACCACGTACTGCATGCGGTGCAGCTTGCCGTCATTAAAATCGATCAGCCCGCGCCTGGTTCTTGTTTCGTACACCGACAGCTTATTACCCGGTGCTATATAAGTTTTCTGAAAACGTACCTTGCGTCGTGCGTAGTCGTCATAATCGATCAGGCTGTTGATACAGCGCGACTCATCAAACGAAAAACCATCCATACGGTGGCTGTAAAATTCCACCGAGTCCACCAAAAGGCGCACGGCATAGACGCCGTTTTTGTTGTTGGCATCGTTGAGCAGGTCGTACGTATCTATACCAAAATAAAATGTCCCCGAAAGGGAAATCGTGTCGCCATCTTTCAGGCGGTAATTCGGCCCCCATCCTGCCAGGGCAAATTCGGTTATCTTGTTCCGTCCGCCAATAAGGCTGTTGCTGCCTACCGGATAAATCTTCATCCGCTGCATCGTAGGGCGGATAAAGTCGCGGATATCATAACCAAACAGCAGCGGGTTCACCGGAATTTCGCCCTCGGTTTTGCGCAGCTCAAAATGCAGATGCGGCCCCATAGAGCTGCCGCTATTGCCCGAATAAGCTATCACTTCGCCTTTTTTCACCAAAAACTTTTCCGGCTCGGGAAACAGGTTTACGGCAAACGATTCCAGCCGGTATTGCTCCGCGCGTACCCAGCGCGCCAACGAATCGGCAAAACGGTCGCAATGGCCATAAACCGAAGTAAAGCCATTGGGATGTGTTATGTAAACGGCTTTGCCAAAACCTCCCGCCGATACCGCTACGCGCGACACGTAGCCATCGGCCACAGCCAGCAAAGGCTTGCCGATTGCCCCATAGGTTTTTATGTCGATGCCCGAATGAAAATGATTGTTGCGCAATTCGCCAAACGTCCCGGAGAGCACCATCTTAAAATCTACCGGCGCACCAAAATAATCTTTCGGGAAATCCCCGGGTGCCTGTCCCCACGCATGTTGAGCTAATAACATCAACACAACCATCAACAACTTATTCCTCATTATTACCCAGAATTTTTATCAGATCATACATATTACCAATCACAAAATCAGCATCGGGAGCATTCTTGCACGCATTTTTTTCGTCCAGCAGAATGGTGGTCATCCCGGCTTTTTTGGCGCCGACGATATCTTTTTCGTAGGAATTGCCAATCATCACGCAAGCCGAAGTTTCTACACCCAGCGCCTGCGCCACAGCTTCAAAAAACCGTGGATCAGGCTTTTTGTAGCCCAGGCCGGCAGAAGCAAAAAAATCGTCGAAATATTTCTCCACGTCAACTCGTCGCAGCGCCCTGCGCATGGCATGCACATCGGAGTAGTCGGCGCTGGTAGCAATGACGCAACGGTATTTCGCGCCAAGCGCCGACAGCGCTTCTTTGGCGCCCGCTATCAGCGCCACCTGCGGCCAGTCGGCCATGACGCCGGCCTGGCCGTAGTCGCGCATCACCGTGTCGCCCCAGTCAAAAACCAATGCTCTCACCGCTTTCTTCATCAACATTTTTTTGAACTGACTATCGAGGATTGGGAATTGTGTTTTGAAAGTTTGTTTATGGAAATATTTAAAACGACCGGATGATCGCCAGGAAATCGTCGGCTTTCAAAGAAGCACCGCCTACCAATCCGCCATCTACATCTTTGTTGGCAAAAAGCTCAACAGCATTTTTGGCATTTACAGAGCCGCCATAAAGTATCGGTATCTGCTGCGCCACCGCATCGCCATAGTGTTTGGCAAGAAGTCCGCGAATAAAAGCGTGCATTTCCTGGGCCTGTTCCGGAGTAGCCGTTACGCCCGTTCCGATGGCCCACACAGGTTCGTAGGCAATCACAATTTTCTTGATGGCTTCCTCGTCCAAATGGAACAACGACTCTGAAATCTGTTCTTTTATCAATTTAAAATGACCTTCGCTTTGGCGCACCTCCAACGGCTCGCCACAACAAAATATCGGCACCAGCTCACGGCTTAGCGCCAGATCGACCTTGGTAGCAAGCATGGCGGCATCTTCTTTAAAGTATTCGCGGCGCTCGCTGTGCCCGATGATTACATATTCTGCTCCCACCGATTTTATCATATCCACGCTTATCTCGCCGGTGTAGGCGCCTTTTTCTTTGTGGCTGCAGTTTTGGGCGGCAATGTGCACCTGCGGATTAAACTTAACATGATCCACGGCAGCAGCCAACGTGAGAAATGGCGGCGCCAGCACAATGTCCATCGCATCTACTTTTTGTTTTGGCGGGTTTTGCTCCAGGCCTTTCACCAGATCGCTGATCAGCAAAATGCCTTCGTCGAGTGTAGTATTCATTTTCCAGTTTCCGGCAGCTATTTTCTTTCTCATGGTATTTAGATTTTTAAATTATCAAATAAGCCTGCAAAGCTACTACGTTAGCCCCGATTAACAAATCAGCGCAGCGTTCTTTAATAATTTTAAAGAAAAAGCCTGCCACGTGGCAGGCATTCTTTCTTTTCTGTGTTTTTTATTTTTTATTAACCACAGAGAAACCGGAGAAAACGCAGAGATAGCAGAGCCTTCTCCGTTTACTCGGCGTCTCCTCTGCGTCCTCTGTGGTTTCTAATTTTATTAACCACAGAGAAACCGGAGAAAACGCAGAGATAGCAGAGTCTTCTCCGTTTTCTCGGCGTCTCCTCTGCGTCCTCTGTGGTTTCTAATTTTATTAACCACTGAGAAACCGGAGAAAACGCAGAGATAGCAGAGTCTTCTCCGTTTTCTCCGCGCCTTCTCAGCGTCCTCTGTGGTTTCTATACAAAAAATCAAAATATTAAAATGTAAACCGCAACGATCCGATGAAATTGATTCCCGCCCCGGCAATGCCCGATGAGTAAGGGCGGTAGCGCTGATCGGTAATATTTTCAACGCCGGCGGTAACCATCAGATAATCGGTGAACTGGTAAAGCATTTTAAAATTAAGTGTGTACCACGAGGGCGAATAGGGATTTCCGTTGCTATCAACCGCGTACATGTAATCCTTTTTGCGTTCCGATGGCGCCAGATCGTCATACGAAGTCTCCCCATTAAAAATGGCATACAAATCAGCTTTTAGACGTGCGCGGGTGTAAGTGACATGAAACCGGCCATACCACGGAGCCGCATGACGCAGCGGCGCGGTGCTGCCATCGTCAAGCTCTTCTTCGCCATGCTGATAATTGAAATGCCCTGCCAGTCCAAATCCTGCCGGCAGATCGGCTTCTGTATCAAACTGAAAACCATAAACAAAGGCGCTGGCAGCATTTTGTATCGCTTCCACGCGGCTTAGTTCGCCATCATACACGATGCTGTCTTTGCCATCGAGCAGGTAAGGCCGGCGCACCAGCGCATCGTCGAGCAGGGTGTAAAAGAGTGACAAATCCACTTCCAGAAAATCGGCAAATCTGCGCGTAATTGAAATCTCAGCGTTGTAAGCATATTCCGGCTTTAGATCGGGATTGGGAACCACCACCGAGCCAGGCTCCGAATCGAACACCTTGCCCACGTCATCGATGTTGGGAGCACGGAAACCGGTGGAGAGATTGGCGCTAAAAAGCCAGTTGTTATCGGTTTTCACGCTGATGCCAGCACTTCCGGTAAGGGCGCCGTTGGTAAGGCTGGCCGAGGTAAACGGGAAAGGATAAAAGGTGGTGTCGAAATCAGCGTCAAGCGTTGCCAGGTTGTAACGCAAGCCACCCTGAAAAGTAACGTTCCGGCCGAAAGTATGTACATAGCTGGCGTAGGCTGCATAGCTGTTGTAAGTGCTTCCATCAGGATAACGCGAAGCGCCCGGAACCACCACATTGGTTTCGATATTCTCATCGTCGCCCGAAGCACGCACTTTGTTGAGCGCCATTTCCAAACCGTAATAAAGCCGGTTTTTCGTATCGAATTTTTTATCAAAATCCAGGTTGGCTGTCACCACATCCACTTTTTCGGTGCGATTGGTGAGCAAGGGTTTGCCAAAGTCGCGGTCGTGACGGCTCTCCTCAAAATACTGATGCGCCAGCGTCAAAGCGGCTTTGTCATAAAATCCGGTAGCTTTCTGCGTGGAAATGGCCAGGTTATTCATCATCCACACCTGTGGCCCGTAGTACCACTCTGCCGAACGCAGCTTTTCTTTTTTATAGCGGATCAGCCTGTCGTAGCGTGGTAAATCCGTAGTAGCCGAATAGTGGAAGCCATAGTTGAAATCCCAGTCTTTGTTGGGTTGGAAACGCACTTTCTGCATCACGTTGTATTGATCGTATCCGGTAGGCCTTTGCACCTTAGGATCGCTGTTGGCAACCACAGAATCCCGGCCATTGATCCGCGTAGCATATTCTGGTCGCAGATATTCGTCGGGGCCATTGCTGCCCATTTTCAAGTCGTCGAAGCTGGTGAAGCTGGCGCTGGTGCGCAAAGCCCATTTTCTCCAACCTACGTTAACATCAAAATGGCCGGTCATCTCGTTGCTTGCCGAGGCATAGCGTGCAGCGGCGCTACCTCTTACCAGCGGTTTTCCATCGACGGAAAGCAAAGGCTTGAGGGTATAAAAGTTCATCACCCCCCCGATGGCGTCGCTGCCATAAATAACGGCGCCGGGGCCATAGATCACCTCGGTGCTGCGCAGGGCAAAAGGATCGACGTTGATAACGTTTTGCAGGTTGCCGCTGCGAAAGATAGCGTTGTTCATGCGCACGCCGTCCACAGTGATGAGCACACGATTGGCGGCAAATCCCCGAATCATCGGGCTGCCGCCGCCCAGCTGGCTTTTCTGCATAAATACGCCGCCGGAGAGTTCCAGCAGATCGGCGGCGGTGGCAGGATTTTGTAAAATAACCTGCACCGGAGTAATGGTAGTGATCTTGTTGGGAACTTCGCCGCTTTGCTGTTCCCAGCGGCTTGCCGACACCACCACCTCGTCGAGATAAATCTGCGACGGGTCGAGCATCACCACAAAGCCTTGCTGTTGCAGGTCAGCCCAGCGTATCGTGCGGCTTTGATAGCCAATAAGGCGGATAAGAATATCACTGGCGCCCGCAAAAGCCGAAACATCAGCCTGGCCACGAACATTGGTCACTGCCGAATGATTGCCGGCAGCGCTGTAGATGGTTACAAATTCGAGCGGTTGCTGGGTTACATTGTCTTTTACAGTAATATTTTGTCCGAAAGCTATGGCACCCCACAAAACAGTTATTAAAAGTATGAAATGTTTTTTCATTGATCTGGTAGTAAAATTTAGTTTATTGATAAAATAAATAGCGGTTGCGCCCCACGTGCTTTGCCATCGACAGATTACATCACACCAAACTATTTGCGCAAAGCAAACGCTGGATTGTAAAATAAGAAAAGCAAAAGCCCAACGGGGCATCAGGTACGTGCAAGTTGAAAAAAAACAAACTAAACCTTGGGGGGCGGCGCTGCGGGGGAAGGCTGAAAAGTGATAAGACTAAAATTGTCAGTCCGGGGCAACAATACCACCAGAAAGCATCTGCTATCGATTGGTTTTGAAGCGTTATTGCAAAACCAGTTGTAGGCAAGCCGGAATTGGTTATGCGCCGCCGCTGCCGGATACGACTTTTTAGGATTTACGATTTTTAGGAGCTGCTTCATAAGTTTTGTTTCACGATGGTCGTGTACGCAGGCGAAAAACACAGAGTCGCCTTTGCTCACCTTTCGCACCACATCGTACATCTCGCCGCCGTAAATAAACTCCTGCTCGTGCACCCAGCTCACCTCTTTGGGCATGTTGCGATGAAAAACAAAATGCGTGAGTTCGCTGTCGTCCACGCCTTTCTTCAGCCGCTCTTTCATATTCATCCTGGCTGCCGACTGCCGGAGCTTTAACATAAAAAACATGCCGACACCCTGAGTTAGGATCAACATCACAAGCAATATGGCCGCAGTTTTTTTCATCGGCTGCAAAACTAAATATTTTTTTTATTTTGCCGCATGCCGAAGTATGGTAATTTTACCACGTTTAACACACAGAAATGAAAACAGATACAACGCTAAAACACGACCAACTTGTAAAGTTGTGGGATCAATTTAATGCCCGGGCACAGGAGCATCTTTTTTTGTTTTATCATCAAAAAATAAACGACCTGAGCCAACTTATCAGCAGCTACCGGCAGGAATATAAAAACCTTCAAGAGGCCGTTGCCAAAACCGACGATAAAATTGGATGTTTGCGTCATTTCACTGCCGAGATATTCAAGCTGTTGATGGAACATCAGCAACGTATGTTTTCCATCGACACCACCAAAATTACAGAGGTTTACAGGCAAGAGCTTGAGGCGCAGTTGAAGGCGATGCCCCGTACTTTGCAACCGCGCGAAATTTTTACACCCTACCCCATTCGTCGCACCGACACCCCGGCAATATGGTGGCGCAAGGTGCGCATCAACAGTCGTTTTAAGGTAAAACAGATTTTAAAAAAAACCATCAATCCGCTGCGACGGCTGTTTAAAATGAAACCCTATGATCTGGTGACATGGCGCGTGCGCAAAGTCCCTTTCAGGCTGATGGCTACGCACTATCTGCACACCCGTCTGGCCGAAATGCAGGCTCCGGTCACCTGGCAATTTATGCAGGATCTCAACAAGGTGCTGATGCAATTGTGGATATTCGACAACAAAACAGACGAGACGATACAACAGTTGCTTACGCAAAATAAACTCTCAGAGGAGCTTGCCGAAACGCTTGGCTCGGAAGAGGCTGATGCTTTGATAGAAAAGCTGCAGGAAGAACTACACCAAATTGAAATAAAATATCAGGAGGAGATTCAGCAGCAATTCGCAGCTGCTGCAACAAAGTTGGATAAAGCACTCCCCATCGCCGACACACCCGATCTTAGCCTTCGCCGCCTGAATCCACGACCTTTGGAAACAGAACGCCAACTGGTGATACAAAAATTTGATACTGGCCTGCACCGATGGGAAAATACACATCGTACCCTTTTCGACGACTGGGCTATCGACGTAGAGATCGTTTTGCTCTACTACCACGTGCTTTCCCAACTGGAAGTGCTGCGCGGGCAAATCGACACCTACATTGAAGATACTTTGACGCCGGATTTCGAAAAATTACGCAGCTTCCTCAACACTTCGGCAAGCCGTCTAAAACAGAATGCCGGCACCCTTGATGAGTTGTTGGAGTCGCTAAAGAAAGAGCGGCGCAAACTAAACCGTGAGCTGATCGACACGCTGTTGGCCAAAACCATCGAAGTGCTTTCGGTAGGTTTCACCGACGACATTCTGCAGTTTGAAAACAAAACACTGGCTGCTACCGATGAGGTTACCGAGAAACGCAGTTTTGTGAAAAACATGAGCTACGAGAAAGGCGTTCGCGACAGCGAGATAAACTATATTTCGCCTCGCGAGCTTTTGCATTTTGAATCTTTGCCCCATTTCCGTAAGGCTATTCAGGATGTAAATGGCCAGGTGCGCGGGATGCTCGAAAATGCGCGCCTCAAGCTGCTGGCCATGGGAACGGTGGCCGACTTTAGTCTGGAATCAGCCATGATGCTTCCCGACCAAAAACAGGTTACTGCTGACAAAGTTCTGGAAGTAGCCATAGAGGGATATGCGCGCGCGGAAGATCATCTGAACCAGACCATCGCGCTCATTGAAAGTATTTACGATGTGCCACTCACCAATCTGCGGCAAGCAGTTCACGTATTTAATACCCAGATTCAGGAGCTTAAAAATACCGACAACATCCTCGACCTGAACCTGCGTATCGCGCGCATCAAAGCTGTGAACCAATCAAAAAAGGCACGCCAGGATGCGTTGAAGTGGCTGCGCAACATAGCCCCCAAGGCAGCAAATATGCTACGCAGTCGTTTTTCTGACACCTACGCTCTGGTGATGAAACTGCGCTACCGGATAGGTTTTGCTCCGCCCCGAAAACACATCTCCTACGAGCTTACCGAGTTCATCAGCCAGTCGCAGCAGTCGCTCGACAAATTACCATTCGTTTATCAGCGGCTTTATCAATTGCGCCCTACCGATGAAGACCGGTTTTTTGTAAATCGCCTCACCGAGCTTGACCAGATGAAAATGGCTTTCGACGACTGGCAGAGAGAGCGTTTTGTGACGGTTGCCGTGTTGGGTGAAAAAGGCAGTGGCATTACCTCCTTTATCAATTATTACCTGCGCGATGCCGCTCCTTCACTAAAAATTATTCATCAGGAACCCAAAATCAGGATTTCGCTGGTGCATGATTATCTTCGATTTTTTGAAGAAATTCTGGGGGTGGAAAAGTTTGAAGACAACCGTCAAATCATCGAGTACCTCAACTGCCGTAACGATAAACTAATTGTTAT
>JAAYIU010000454.1 GCA_012523265.1 Bacteroidales bacterium
GCGCAGTATTGACCTACCTTTCCAATCAAATCCATCGGGGTGGCATCACGCAGCGTATTGTTCGATACGTCATCAGATTTGGGTTAAAAAAGAATCGTAATCGCCCGGAGTAACTATTCTGAAAGTATGGTCGGGATAAGCTTTGGAGAAGTTTGGTGGCACACGTAAACCCGGCTTTGCCTTCCATTTAAATTCGTAAGCATGAAGTAAGCCATCGCGCTCTTCGATGTAGTCGATTTCCTGCTGCTGCTGTGTTCGCCAAAAATACCGGGTGGCCGGAATACGGCCATAGGTGAGAAATTTCAAGCGTTCGTTTACCAGATAATTTTCCCACAAAGCACCTTTATCGCTCCGCATCTCTATCGGGCTGTAATTGTTGATCAACGCATTGCGGATGCCATTGTCATAAAAATAGACCTTTCTGCTCTTTTTTAATTCATTTCTAAGATTCCGGCTAAAGGATCGCAACCGAAAAATGACGAAAGTCTTTTCGAGCAAGTCGATGTAACGCTGCACCGTTTCCGAATCGGCGCCTATCGACTTGCCAAGTTCATTATACGAAACCTGCGATCCCATCTGCAAAGCCAAGGCCTGTAGCAATGCTTCCAACAATTCAGGACGTCGCAAATCCTTGAATCTAAAAATATCTTTGTAGAGATAGCTGCCGGCAAGTAACCTCAGCAGCTCACCAGGGTTGTTGCTTGTGGCAGCAATATCAGGATATGACCCGTAAATAAGTCGTTGTTCGAGCATCTTTTTTTCGGCGAGCCACCCATGATGCTCCACCATCTCCTGAAAAGAAAGCGGATAAAGGAAAAATTCAAACTTACGACCCGTCAAGGGTTCGCTGGTTTGTGCCGTGATCTCCAGAGAGGAGGAACCGCTTACCAAAAGCTGAACTTCGCTTATGTGATCGATTATCAGCTTTAATGTTTGTCCGACATTGCTGATCTGTTGTGCTTTATCAACGACTACTATTTTATTATTTCCAATCAGCAGCTTCAGGTCAGGTATGTTTACATTAGTAAGTTGCGAACGTACAAAAGGCTCATCAGCATCCAGCCACAAAACAGGCTGTTTCAGCTTTCCGGTGATTTGTCTGAGCAAAGTTGTTTTACCGGTTTGCCGTGCGCCCAATACAATGATCGCTTTGTTCTGAAACATACGATCCAGAATGATCTTCTCAAGTTTTCGTTCAATCATAATAATAATGTTACGATTCGCAAAAGTAGGTAATTCCGGTATGTAATCGCAAATTATTACGTTTATTTTCGATTATGATCCGAAATTAACGGTCCTGTTTAAAAGAACAATCACCTGACAAGCTTATTGTAGCCGCTGTGCCTCACTGCGTGGCCGCAAATGATGAGAATAATTGATTTATCATTTGTTGCCCCGCCCCTCGCTGGGATTGCCTAAGGCAATCCCAGCGAGGGGCGGGGGGGGTTGACAACCCTTCATTTCAAACCCAGGCATAAATGCCTGGGCTAAGGATTCACAAATGCCTGGGCTATGATTTCCTCAATAAACCATACTTTAAAGACAAACACTATTTAGTGTCTGTCTATTAACTTTATATTGTTGATAACTAATTAGATATATACGAATTTGTGAAATTATCTTTTGTATCTTTGAAGAAATTATTTAACTATGAAACTCTTCGAGGATTTAAA
>JAAYIU010000253.1 GCA_012523265.1 Bacteroidales bacterium
TCCTTAAGCGATTCATCGGATGAATAAATGCCAAAATAAGTCACACCGTGAATTTCTTCTAAGAAAAGCAGGTTTCCAAAATAAAGCACAACTGCTTTGAGCTATTCACGGTGTGACTCCGTATGCTACTTCTTCAGCCACTTACCCGAACCAACAATTTTGTTTTGAAAAGTAATCCGGTAAGGATAAGTTCCTGTGGAAAGTTTGATGGTGCTCATCGTTTCCACTCTTTCATCAAGGATGGTAGTAAGCACGATGTTCCCGTTCATATCGAAAAGTTCGAACAAAGCACCGCTGATTTGCGGGCCTGACTGGATGTGAAAGTATTCGTTGCCCGGATTGGGATAAACGATAGCATCCTGAACTGAGATGTTCGACAGTTCTTCCCCGGTACCGACAATCAGGCCGTCTTCGTTTACTTTCATTATCAGGATATCGTGTTCGTAGTCTTGTGTGCGGTGATCGTAGGTTATACAGGCCATAATAGCGCCACCATCATGAGTTGCTTTGACCGAATACACCTGATAAAACATATCGCCACCATATAATTTTGTCCAGATTGGATTGAGATCCCGGTCGAGCTTTGACAAAAATATCCAGGAGGGGTCTTGCTGAAAAGGAGCTTGATAGGGAATAACATTGGCTGTGCCTGAAAAATATATTTCGCCTGTCCTAGTTGTGTCAATACTGCTACCTGCTGGAAATGATAATGTGTCTGTACCCATATGATATTTATAAGAGTTGATGGGTTGGTTGGGGAAAGCCATTTTGTACAAAACGCTTCTTTCTTCATCAATGGATGGTGGCGCGATAAAGACACTCTGTCTGCCGCTAAGCAGGTAGGTGCTGTCGTTCAGGTTTATGGAAGAATTGTTCAAGCAGATATCATCGGGAAGAGAATCGGTTACGATCCAGTTGAGGTCGTTATCGAACAATGTATAATAACCGTAGGAGTAATCGGGCGGATAACCCCATAGACCCACGGAAAAAATAATGTTATAATTTGATGTCTTCAGATATCCGGTGGAAAGTTGATCTCCTGTCAACGCCAAAAAATTTGATTGTAAAACATGAGTCTGCAGATTATATTTGCAAATAAATAAATCAGTATAATATTCCGTAAAATTCTTGTTTCGTGCATTCCCGCCAATATATAATTCGTCCCCGGCCAACACAGTACCCATGGATTCAATGAATGAATAATTTGAATCCAAAGGAATCCTGTATTCATTTAACAGGTTAAGAGCGCTATCTACCAAAAAAAAGACAGGGAAATTTCTACGATCAGAATTTTCATAGTAAGCAAATGTTGCCGCAATAAAGTAGTTGTTTCCATATTTTTGTACTTTACCCAAGTACACTATTGTATCTTGTTTACTAATTTCGACTGAGTCGATCAATATCCCATAAGCATTTACCAACCATATCATGCCTTTAGAATCAGGGCTCACGTTATCGTTAAGGCGGATGCCGGTAATAATGTAATTCCCGTTGTCCAATTCAATTAAACCACTTGCAATTTCTGGCTGCGGGGTCTTTATCGCAAGCTTGAATGATTCCTGGCCAACAGATACCGCAAAAGGCATCAGAGCCATTATTATGATAAGATAAGTTTTCATTGTTTTAAGAATTAACCCCTCACAAGCTTGTTAGTGCTTGTGAGGGTTGTTTATAAATTATAATGTTTCACCAGGTTCGACTGAAAAGTATTTATCGCCATAGGTAAAACGTACCTCATGTGAGTATTTTACCCAATATTCGAAATTGGCAGGGTCTCCACTCTCATAACCAATTACAACTTCACCAAAAGTAAGGTATTTGCCTGCAGGTTTGAGGACGTTCATAATATACACCAAACCATCATACAAGTAGTAATGCATATCTTCGGGCGGAATACAAATAGGATAGGTGTATGGTGGTTCATCAAAGGCATAAAATAGTCGGTATCCACCCGGACTGTTTGCATCCGGGTAATTCTTGTAATATTTCCACCGTGTTGGGTTTTCATCAGGAATAAAATAAGTGCCCGGAGGATAAGTAATCAATGGATGATTGATACGGTACTGTAACACTGTCGAAGCATCCTGACCTACCTCTTGCCCCGCATATTCACCACATTTACCAAGTTCAAGACCCCAATTCCAGTAATCGGTTTCATCAAAATGGCCATAAATGTAGGTGGGGGTTGTTGAACCTGTGGCGGCATAAATAGTCAGGTCGGTAGAATTGGCAGATGCATCCGATGAGACAACATTTACCATGAGCAGGGTTTTACCATTTCCTTCGGCAGTATTATAAATCGCTCTTACACTATCGAGAATTTGTTGATAAATTCCGGGGAGTTCGTTCTCAGCAATTTCACCATTGGGTGTTGACACACTTATTGCGGCTGAATCGTTGCTAAGGTAGTTGAAATCAACTCCTGCTCTGGCATAAGTGTAATTTAATGCAGCTTTAAAATACCACACGGCACTGTCCACGCTCATGCTTTCGCCGCTTTTGAACGACGGATTTTCGCGCTGGAATTCCATTTTGCTTTTAAATGCCTTGATCTTGTTTTCGATCAGGATGTCGGCATCGGATTGGGAGATTTCGGTTGTGGAACTTGCCGGTTCCGCTTGATCCTGCTTGGTGCAGGAATAGGTAATGGCAGCCAAAACGAATACTGCCAAAGAAAGCATTGTTAGTTTAAAATTTTTCATCGTTATAAAATTTAAAGGTTTAAGCAAATCTGTTAAAATCAAAAGTTAAGTAAATGGCAGCGGCAACAGGCAAGTCAATACAAACTGAACAGAAAAAGCTGTAGCTTTTGGATAGCAGATTTTATGGCGTGACGAAGAAAATGCAGAAGGTAGTTGCTGCGAAAGGAAGATGTAAGCGGCTGGTGATGAAGTATCCATGAAAGGTAAGTTTTTACGCTGCAAAAGAGATTGGTTCCGCCGCAGGCGACATTCTGCGGGGGGGAGGGCGGCAGCTTTATGTAAAAAAGAACCTTTCATTTTAAACTCCTTTTTGTATTGTATTGCGGCGAAGATAGGCATAATGTTTTCAATTACCAAATGAATTTCGGTAAAAATATTTTTGATTTTCATAAAATCCTTTAAAGATCAACATCTTCTGCTCTTCTAAATTTTTAATAATAAATCATGGGAGAGATTTTAGCACCCCGGTTTGCTCTCCGCGCTACCCGATCAACTCCCCAAAAGAAACCCCGCCGATAGATTCAGCTATCTGCAGCAGCTCCGCAAAGCTGGTGAGTTCTTTATTGGGTGTGGCATAGTAAAGCGCTTTGGCAAAATCGACCAGCGTGGCGGTGACGGGATAGCGCAGGTAATTTACCTTGAGGTTGGTTTCGCTGATGCGGATACGATCCAATGCGTCGGCATCTTTGAGCAGCGCTGTAATTTTGTAATAAGGATGTTGAGGAATAAGCTCATAGCGCACGGAGTGGTTGGCCACTGCTGCTTTGATGGCGCGCAAACCGTCGGCATCCACACCCTGCTGCATAAAAAAATCGCGGAAAAGCGGAAGTTTTGTGTTGGCAGCCCAGGCGCCATGTTGGGTGCAATAGCCATCGTGCTGCCGTGCCATATCGTGGATGTAAGCCGCACACCAGGCATGCAATATTTCGTCGCCAAGCGCTGCCTGCTGCCCGATGTTGAGCACGTGCAGCATCACACGGTAGGTGTGATTGATACCATGCAGGTTGCTCTGATGATCGAAATAGTTGCTGCGAAGCGCAAATTGCTGATGATGGACAATGGGCATGGCTGTAATAATTTTTCGGGCAAAAATAAGCATTATCGCATAGCAACCTCCGCTACTTCATACCCCGTGCGTAAATGGCAATGATGATGACAATGAATGATGCGATGGCGATGTTAATCCAGTCGTAGGTGTGAAGCACAAATACCAGCGTGGCCAGGATAGCCATTTGCGAAAGCGCAAAATACCAAATACCGACACGTCGCTGGCGCCACAAAAAGATAAGCCCGAACAAAGATATTGCGAAAAGCGCCACAGCTCCGGCATTGGCGGCCACCGAGAGGGTAGGCGAGATATAAATCTGCTTGTAATATTGCTGCAGGATGTTGTGGACGATATCGGGAAAAAACAAGCCGGCCACCATCAGCACCAGCATCAACCCATTATAAACAAATGAGA
>JAAYIU010000050.1 GCA_012523265.1 Bacteroidales bacterium
CGGGAAAAGAGATTTGTAAAATCGCATAGTCAGATTTTTTTGTGATCACATTCCTTTACAAGAATGATGCAAATATACTTCATCGCCGCCAAAGGGTCTTGCAATGGTGGTTTTATTATTAAAATAATGACAGTTTAGTCTAAACACATTTTATCCGGCGCATCTTTGTTTTCCACTTGTAAAAAGGCCTCATCCCCCAGCCCTCCCGACAATCGGGACGGAGCGCCAACGCACAAGCCGCTACTGGTTTCGGGCAAAGAAATAACAACCCTATTTCTAATCATTTAACCTTAATAGAAAAATTCAGCATCTCGCAACAACCTTATTAGCTTATCAAATTTGATCGATACGGTAATAAGATTGGGTAATTATTATTGGATCAACATGCTCTACTAAGGTTTTAGGAAACAGGATAAGGCTTCTAATGTCAAAGACCTCATCCCCCAGCTCTCCCGACAATCGGGACGGAGCGCCACCGCACTGGCTGTTTCTGTGGATGGTTTCGGGCGAAGAAAATAATTTTCTTTTGCTTAATTGCTAAGCAGAAAAATTCCACCTCTTGCGACAACCTTATTATAACAAAGGGCTTGTTAATTAATACCGAATAATTTTCAGATTAGAAACAGCGGCGTCGATAGCTATTTCGATGTGCTCGGCAGCGGTGTCGTAGTTTTCGGTGAGATAAAGCCCCTTTTCTTGTTTCTCGAAACCCTCGAGGTCTTTGTTGGAGAGGAAGGCGTTGGTTTTTACCTGGCAGCCTGAAGTCGTCGGCACCCTGATGGTAACATCGGTGGCTCCGGCGTCGATGGATACCCGGCTGAGCGAATAGCGGTTGCCCAACGTGAGAGTGATTTGGGAAGCGCCACCGTCGATGTCGACATTATCAACTTTGAAGGGCGTGAGGTCGAAATCGATTTTAGCAGCTCCGGCATCTATTTTAAAATCCCAAAGCGGATCGGGATGAAGCGTGATGGAGGCTCTGTTGCGGAAGTTATCCACACGCCGAATGCGCTGCTGCATGGTAAGCCTCAGCACCACAGCACTTCCGGCTCTATTGGCGATAAGATTATAGTTCCCAAAATTCCCTTCGCGCTGAAAGCTCAGCAAGTCGTCGCTCACGCCATCGAGGATGAATTCTCCGGCTACGGCATCCAGATCGAGCACCGCATTTCGGATGTCGGCCTGGTAGCCTTCAGAAAGATACTGGTCAAAGTCCTCCATCAGCTGATCCTGTGCGTCGGGATCGTGGTAAAGCCCTTGCCGGTGGTCGTGGCGAAAGAAATCGCGCCAACTGTTGGAATTGTATTGTTGTAAACCATTGCCGGCCAAAAACCAGATAGAAAAGCCAACGATCAGAAATGCCAGCACCACGCGCACCGCCCCGTTGATGGGGAGCAGCGAGATGCCGAGGAGAACCAGAATAACGGGCCAGAGCTGCCGCAGCGAATACCAGCCGAAATGGATGTAACCAAAGTTGCGCAACACGAACAACAGCCCGATGCTGATAAGAATGATGCCCCAGAAAACATTTTTTGATTTCATAATTAACTTGTTAAAAGGTGGATAAAACGTTTATCGTCTGCCTTCGCGGGAGCGGCTAAAAATAATGAGAAGCCCCACCACGATGAGCAGCACAGGCC
>JAAYIU010000463.1 GCA_012523265.1 Bacteroidales bacterium
GCCGATCATTTGTTGAGCGACACTGCCGATTCCACCTATCTTGGAAACCTCATCGCTGTGTGGGCACGGCGGTATATCGATATGCGGGTAACTGAGTTGCCGGGTACAGCGCATCAGGTAATAGCCCGCGCTGGTGGCGAAAACAAATTCCTCACCCAACTACGCGCCGGACAGCACCGCTTTGTGGCCGACGAACCGCAAAGTGTAGGTGGCAACGACGCAGGCCCTTCGCCTTACGACCTGCTGGCAGCAGCATTGGCCTCGTGTACCGCAATGACGCTGCGCATGTATGCCGACCACAAAAAATGGAATCTTACCGAAGTGGATGTGATGGTAGATCACGCCAAGAGCCACGCCGACGACGGATTACCAAACGACGATGGCGCCACCGGTAAGATCGACAAATTCACCCGATACCTTGCGCTCAGTGGCGACCTCGACGAGGAGCAGCGCAGCCGCCTGCTCGAAATTGCTAACCGCTGCCCGGTGCATAAAACGCTACTGTCGGATATCCACATAGAAACCACACTGAAACCGGCAAAAAAGTAAAACCATAGAGAGATGATGGATTGTCTGGAAAAAAAAGAAGTTGTCAGGTTTTCGGTTGCCCGCCGTATTTGACGCCCGATCAAAAAATAGAAGAAGCAGTTTCGGTGGTAAATAGCTCCAAAAACTTCATTCCGCGGTAGGAGTTCCCTTTTTTGTTGAGCCGCGGGCTCCACACCGCAATGCTGTAGGTGTTGGGATGAATGGCAACGATTCCGCCGCCAACGCCACTTTTTCCGGGCAGCCCTACCTCGTAGGCAAATTCACCCGATTCGTCATAAAAACCACACATTTGCATGATGGCATTTATCCGTTTGGCCTGGCTCAAAGTTAAAATCTCCTTGTTGTCGCTGGTTTTGCGTCCTTGGTTGGCCAAAAAAAGGAAGGTTCTGGATAGTTCCACACAGCTCATTTCGATGGAGCAAAGCATGAAATAAAACTCCAGCACGTCTTTCGGGTGATTTTTGATGTTTCCAAATGACTTGATGAAATAACAAAGGGCAATGTTTCGGTAGCCAACCGATTTTTCGGATTCGGCGATCCTGTGCGAATAATTGAGATAAGGGTTATCGGCCACGTCCCTGATAAAGGTCATGAAATCAGCCAACGGATTTTTTAAATTGCTAAGCAGGATATCACAAATCACCAATGCTCCGGCATTGATGAGCGGGTTTCGGGGTATGCCATTGTCGGCCTCAAGTTGTACCAACGAATTAAATGGCGAGCCGGATGGCTCAACACCAACTCTTTCCCATATTTCGCCACCTGGCATTTTGTAAGCCATACTCAGGGCAAGTACTTTGGCGATGCTCTGTATAGAAAATCTGTCGGTTGCATTTCCATAACTAAATTGCCGGTTGTCGACAGTGCTCAGGCAGACTCCGAATTTATTAGGATCAACGTGTGCAAGCTCCGGGATATAGGTTGCAAGTTCGCCCGCGTCTTCAAGCTTCATTATGGTATCAAAAACAGTTTGTATGGGTGTCTGGCAGCTCATTGTTTATTTTTTTAATAAAGATAGAAATAGCAGCGGCGTTAATTTTTCATCACCCAGGCTTTTTCATACTTCTCGCCCAGGCTCTTGCGTGCTTTGATCGCCTCTTCCTGTGTGGCATAGCTGCCCAACGAAACGCGAAAATTATCGCCCGACTTTATTATCGAAGGGTTTTTAAAACCACGGCTTTTGTATTGCTGTACCTGCTGTTGCGCGATGGTTTCGTCGGTAAAGCTGGCAATAATCAAATGGTAGCGCACTCCTGCTGTGCCGGCGGCGGCCTCTCCGGGTTTCACTTTATCGATGAGGCGGCCGGCGGTTTTGTCGCTTCCGCAAATTTTCACCCCTTCGTCGGCTTCAGCTTCGGCGCCATACCACACCACGGCGTAGCCTTCGAGCATGCCCACGCCAAAGGCTTTCCAGGTCATCTCCTTCCAGATCCCGCGGTTCAGGATCAGATCGCGCGAAGCCGGCGAGGAGCTCCACAAGTCGAACACCACCGAAGGGCGCGCATCCACAC
>JAAYIU010000161.1 GCA_012523265.1 Bacteroidales bacterium
GAGCAGCACAGGCCACAGATCGCCAAAGTTGATGCGCGGGATAAACTGCGCCGCGAGAAAAAGGCCCCCCAACGTAATGAGGATGATGCCGGCGATAACACTGCCTTCGTTGCCTGATTTATAATCGTTGTCTCTTTTTTTCATCTCTTCGTCAGGATTTAAAATAGTGTTTTCAAACTCGGTATTTGTTTTATCCCTATCGGCAAATCCCGCCCCGGAGCCACCCGATCCCTGCGGTGAAGCAGATCCGTAACGGCTGCTGTTGTAGTAAACATCGTAAGGCTCCAGCGGTATTACAATCCATAGGATGATGTATGCTATCAAACCTCCGGCGGCAAAAAGAGCCAGCACCAAAAACAAAATCCTGATTACGATAGGATCGAGTGCAAAGTATTTTCCCAAACCACCGGAAACTCCGGCAATCACAGTGTTGGTGCGGCTTCGATAAAGATGTCTTGTTGGTTCCATTGTTGTGATTTTTTTCAAAAGTAATTTATTTTTAAAATTAACCATCTAACATTGCTTTTCCGGATAAAACCGAACGTTAAACCAAAACATAAAAGTCAGGTTTTGGTCGCAATATTCCAGGCTGTTTGACAACTAAAGATGGACAAGGTTACAATTTTTTTTTAAAATGCCATTTGCCCCACACGTTTTCGGGTGAGGCGTTTTGCAAATCGAAACTTTGTCAACGGATTCTACCCTCCTGTTTTTAAACTGATGCCGCCGTTACATTATCCCACGCGAAAGAACATAGCTTGACATTTATTGTTAATTTTGCTTCCTGCTGCAAATAACGAATTTTGCGTCTATAAAAACTAAATGATGCCGGGACGATTTTTCAAGATTATTTTTAAGCTGTTGGGATGGCTAATCCTGATTTTAATGGTAGTATTTTTTGTGATCTACGCTATTGCGCCGATGTATGACTTTCCGGAGTACAAACCCTTTTCGGGCGACAAGCTGTACAATCCCTACCGTGGCATGGACAGCAGCTCCTGGAAAAAGGGCAACTTTCAGGCGCAGTCGCGCGCATGGCTGGGTATTACCAACGGACGCCACAACACCAACGAAGCCATCCATACGGTCTACCGCCAACTGGGATACGATATCATCGTTACATCCGACTACATGAAGATCAACCGCTTTGGGCAGGAGCTGCCGCAATACATTGCTACCTACGAGCATGGCTACAGCATTCGCAAGACGCATCAGGTGTGCATCGGTACTCACGGCATCAACTGGATCGATTACCCGTTGTATCAAAACGCCCATCACAAACAGCACATGATCAACATGCTGCGCGAAAACAATGAGATTATCGCGCTGGCACATCCCGATCTGCGCGACGGCTACCTGCTCGAAGATATGAAAAAGCTCACCAACTACGACCTGATGGAAGCCCTAAGCCAGGTACGTTCCTCGATAGACCACTGGGACATGGCACTCTCTCACGGCCATGCTGCTTTTATCCTTGGCAACGACGATGCGCATGACGTATTCAATCCGGAGGAAGTGGGGCGCGTTTGCACCTTCATCAATTCGCGAAGCATCGATGCCGATCAGATAAAACGCAACCTTAAGGCCGGCAACGCCTTTGGCGCCCGCGTGGCCATGCAGCCCGGTGAAGATTTCGTTGAAAAAGCTATCGTCCATCAAAATTTGCCAATACTAAAAAGTGTCGATTTAATTGGCGACACCCTTACGGTGACACTTAGCGAACCGGCGGCGCTGATAGCTTTTGTAGGGCAGAGCGGCACACTGCGCCGTACTTTCAGCGACACCCCCGGAGCCACTTACATCATTCGCCCCGACGACACCTACATCCGCACCGAAGTTACCTTCGCCGACGGCACCATGTATTTCCTCAACCCTGTGATCCGCTACAGCGGCCTTATACCCGGACAACAACCGCCGGCAACCATCAACTGGGTAAAAACCTGGGTGCAGCGCGGCGTTGCATTAGTGATATTCATCGTGCTGCTGCTCATCGTAATCCGCATCATACGCCCCCGCTCACGCAAGGGCAGAATCAGCCGCCGCACTTATTACTACCAGAGCTGATGGCGCAAAGCAAAATAATTCCGACATTAGAAACAACAACGCCCGCAAAAATCAAGCAGGCGCTGGCGCTGATAATTCTATTTTCGGTGCTTCTGCGCGGCTTGCTGTCCTGGTGGCTCGAGCTTTGCAACGACGAAGTTTATTACTGGACGTATGCCCGCTATCCGGCGCTAAGTCATTTCGACCACCCGCCCATGGTGGGATTTTTTATCCAGGCCTTTAGTTTTAATTTGTTTTGGGATAATGAATTGTTTCTTCGTCTTAGCTCCGTGGTTTTGGGCGGCTTCAACACGTGGATCATTTACCACATCGGACGGGAAGCAAAAAGCCCGTCGGCCGGATTGTACGCGGCACTGCTTTACAATGCTTCTGTGTATTGCTTTGTGATTGCAGGTATCTTTATCCTGCCCGACACGCCACAGCTCTTTTTCTGGCTGCTAAGCCTTTATCTGCTCATCACATCATTGCCGGCCAGTCCTGTGGGGAAGCGTCATGGGCGGCGGTTGCTGCTGGCTGCCGTTACCATCGGGCTGGCGATGTTGTCGAAATACACCTCTGTTTTTCTGTGGCTCGGCGCCGGCCTCTATATTTTGTTGTATAATCGTGCGTGGCTGCGGCGCGCTGAACTCTATGCCGGCATCCTGGTTTCGGTGGTAATATTTATTCCGGTGATCATCTGGAATTTCCAAAACGACTTTATCAGCTTCACTTTCCAAAGCGAACGGGTAGGGTTTTTTGGCAACGGCCTCAGGTTGGATTATTTCTTTACGGAGCTGTTCGGACAAATCGGCTACAACAATCCCGTCAACTTTGTGCTCATCGTGCTTGCGCTTATCGCAATATTGCGGAAACGGAAATTTCTGTCAGCAGCGCCCCGGCGTCTGCTGCTGCTCACCTCGCTACCGCTGATCGGGTTGTTTTTATTTTTCGCCTTGTTTCGACGCACGCTGCCGCACTGGACCGGACCGGCTTATCTTAGCCTCATCATCGTTGCTGCCGCCTGGCTTGCCGACATTGCCGCAAGGCGAAAAAAGCCAATATTGTGGATACCCCGCTCAATAATTATTTCGGTTGGTTTATTAATGGTGGTGCTAACGGTGGGTGTGATCGAAATAAAATCCGGTCTGTTGGTTCCTACACATTACGATGATCCCCGCACGGTGGGCAACAACGACATAACCCTCGACATGTACGGATGGCGTCAGCTTGCCACAAAGTTCGACTCGCTGTTACAAGCCGATGTGGCATCGGGTTACATGCCTGCTGACGCACCTATGATCAGCCATCGCTGGTTTCCGGCGGCGCACCTCGACTATTACGTGGCGCACCCACGCGGCATGCCCCTCATCGCCATTGGCAGCCTCGGGGATATTCACAAATATGCCTGGATAAATCGGGAACGCCCGCCGCTGCTACCCGGCACCGACGCCTGGTACATCACCGGTAGCCGCGACTTTAACATGCCCGGCTATCTGTTCGAATATTACAAATACATCGAAACACCCGATATCATCCCAATTAATAAAGGAAACAAACTCGTCGAAAATTTCTTCGTCTATCGCCTGCGCGACCTCTACCGCCAGCCCAAAGACGTTTTGACCAGGGAAGAAAATTCGTAATTATTTAGGCGCCAATCGGCTTCCCTCCGGGGTGATGTGCAGAAAAAAGGTTTCTTTTTTAATAACCCCTTCTTTCACAAAAATCTCTATCAGCAGTTGCACGGTTTTTCTGGGCGCATCCACTAATTCTCTGAATTCTTTCTCGTTGAGGCCACGCGGCGCCTTAGCCAGCGCCCGCAGGATAGTGTCGCGGCTGGCATCCACGGCAGCAGCATCCAACACATCCTCACCATCAGTGTAAAGCTCATTGCGTGTCTGCAAGAAGCGGATCAATTGGTTTATTGTGTTTTTTTTGATGCTGCGCTCATGGGCTTTTTCGCCCAGCTCTTTTAAGGTAAGGCGGTCGAGACGGTTATTTTTCAAACTATCCCGCAACCACTCCAGCGCCTCCTGCTGCTTTTTATCCAAAGCGGCACGGTGGCTTTTCAAGGCAAAAGTTTTATCAACTCTTTTCAAAACACCGGCCTCAATGAGGCTTTGCAAAAGCAACGACAACAACTCCTTCTCTGCCAGCGAACGAAGCGCCAGTTTTCCTTGTAATTCCGACAGATCAAGGCCGGCTTCAAAAAGTGCATTTTCCTGATGCCAGGCTTTTAGGATTTCGATGATGTGTGTGGTAAGTTGTTTTTGATAAGCCGCCGTGACCAAATATTCATCGGCACCGGCAACCAGCAGGGCAAGTTTTTCAGGTTTTCCGGCGGCCAGTTGCTTTATTTCATCAGCAGAAACGCCGGTGCGATGCGCGATTTCCTGAAGCAGCAAGGGTTTCCCTTCTTTTCCTGTTTCGATAAAGATGTGCTGCAATTTATTCTCTTCGTTCACGGCGACCTGTGCAAGCTGCGTCATCCTGTGTTTCAGCGCCTCGGTGCGGCGGCGGTGGTGCAGCGGCTTCACGTCGAGGATGGTGCCACCGCCCAGGGTCTGGTCGTTGGAGCTGTTGCGAATCACAAATTTGTCTTTATTAATCAGCACCGCCGGCTTCTCAAAATGCAACTGAACAACCATCTGTGGGGCTGCATCATTTTCAAGGGAAACGAGCTGGTGCATGCGGGCGTAGGTGGTAAAAGTGCCGGTATGAAACAAAACCTGCCGCCAGGTTTTAGGTTGCCCCTGCGGCTCAAAATATTCTACCAGCGCATCGGCCATGGTGGTTTCGTCCAACGGGCGGTCGACCAGCAACTGCCCGCGTTCAAAGTCGTCATATTTAAGCCCTGATACGTTGATGGCAGCACGGTCGCCTGCCGACGTCTCTTTCACAGCTTTGCCATGACGCTGAATCGATTTTATCCGGAGCTTGTCGCGATTATCTGGTAAAAGCAAGAGTTCCTGCCCGGTAGCTACTTTGCCACCCAGCACCGAACCTGTGACCACGATACCATGCCCTTTTACATTAAAAATCCTGTCGATATACATTCTGAAAATGTTTGCCACAGGTTTTTCGCCAACCTGCTGCGCCAGCTTCAGCATCTCTTCTTTTAACTGCCCGATTCCCTGCCCTGTCGCAGCCGACACCTCTACGATAGGCGCCTCCGCCAGCGGCGTATCCTCCAAAAATTCCATGATCTCCAGTCGGGCCAGCTCGCGCATCTCTTCGTCAGCCAGATCGGATTTGGTGAGGGCAACAATTCCGTGTTGGATTCCCAGCACCCGCATGATGTTGAAATGCTCGCGCGTTTGCGGCATGATGCCACTGTCGGCGGCCACCACCAGCAGCACGAAGTCGATGCCATAAACGCCTGCCACCATGGTTCTGATAAAATCTTTGTGGCCCGGAACATCCACAATGCCCAATGAAATATCATCGGAAAGCTCCAGATGGGCAAAGCCCAGGTTGATGGTGATGCCGCGTGATTTTTCTTCTTTGTGTGTGTCGCAGTCGATGCCGGTGAGTGCACGGATCAACGAAGTCTTGCCATGATCGACATGGCCGGCGGTACCCATGATCAGATTCTTACTCATGCGGCGGTTACCTCCCGATAGCACCGGATTATCAATTCCGCCACCCTCTTTAGTTGATGATCAAATAAGGTGAGCACATCAAACTGCACCTCCCCCTGCCGCAAAACGCCCAGCAGTGGCTGGTTGCCGGCGAGCAGGATGTGATAAATATTTTCGGCATTGCGGGCTGCCATTTTGCGTGAAGCATCTTTAAAATGAATTACCACAGCAAAACTATCGATGGTTTTTCCGGGCAGCGATCCGCCCCCTGCCTGTCCCTGACTTTCTACCACCGAACATGCTATCCCGGCGGCTTCGAGCTGCTGATGCAAACTTTCAGCTTTAGCAAACAAATCATCTGCTTTGGCTGTCATCATGGCAAAGATGGGGCTTAACGCAATAAGTTTTTCGGTGTCGGTGTAGGCCAGCGCAATGGCTTCGAGCATGGCAAGCGTTGTTTTGCCAACACGCAATGCGCGGGTGAGTGGCTCCTTTTTTAATTTAGCGATCAGTTCCTTTTTCCCGGCGATGATTCCGGCCTGCGCTCCGCCCAGCAGCTTGTCGCCGCTGAAGGTCACCAGATCGACGCCGGTAGCCAGCGTGGAGCTAACATCAGGCTCGTCGGCAAGGAAAGCAATTTCCGCTTTGCGCAACAATCCCGATCCCATATCGTAAACCACGGGCAACTGATGTTGCGCGCCCAGGGCAATGAGTTCCTGCAGTGAAGCCTCGGCGGTGAAGCCGCTGATGACATAGTTGGAAGGGTGCACCTTGAGCAGCAAAGCTGTTTGTGAGGTGATGGCGCTGGCAAAGTCGGTGATTTTGGTCTTGTTGGTGGTGCCCACCTCCACCATCCGGCAATCGGAGGCAGCCATGATGTCGGGCATCCGGAACGACCCACCAATTTCGATAAGTTCGCCGCGCGAAATAATTACCTCACGATTTTTGGCCAGCGTGCGCAGCACAAGCATGATGGCAGCTGCATTGTTGTTGACTACCAGCACATCTTCGGCGCCGGTGAGGTGGCGCAGCAGCCGCGTGACGTGCGTATAGCGTGTTCCGCGCTGGGCCTTTTCCAGATCAAATTCCAGATTGTTGTAGCCTGTCAGCACCTCATTTATCTCTTCCAGCAATTTCCGCCCAAAAGGCGCTCTGCCCAGGTTGGTATGGATTACATTACCCGTAGCATTGATGACAGGTCGCAAACTTTTAGCGGTAAGCAATTCTGTTTTCGATAAAATCTGATTTAAAATTTCAGCTAATGGCGGCACCTCATCGCCCAGCAAAGCAGCCTCACGAAGGCTGGATAAAACATCCTGAATAATAGGGGTAATAAAAGTAACAGGGAATTTTTGCATAGCCAGGCGAACAGATTCCTGCTGCAACACCTTGTCGACGCCGGGCAGTTTTCTCAGTTCGTCATGAATGGCCATAGCTGCGTTTTTATATCAAAAAAAAA
>JAAYIU010000301.1 GCA_012523265.1 Bacteroidales bacterium
TCCAAGGAGTATTTGAAATTGATGGTGTCTGGTTTGCAACTCCAGCTTCCTGACCATCAACAAAAATCGTAGAAGTGGATTCACCCACAACAAAAGCCAGGTGATGCCAGCCCTCTCCAATTTGTTGATCCGAAGAAACAACTTGATAAAGGGTAGCTTTTCTCCGACTAATCCCAAGCCAGGGATTATCATTGTCAAATTCCACAAGCGTAATGTAGGAAGCATGTAAAAGACCCTGGAAGTTAATCCAGCATTCGATGGTAAACTGCTGTGGGCAGGTGATATCAGGCACAGTTACGAAATCATTAACACCATCAAAATGCAAGGCATTGTTATTAGTAACGGGTAGGAAGCATTCATGCGCAGTCCACGAACAATCAGCACCTGCGTTGGGCTGCATATTGTTCATCCACGCGCCAAAACCATTGGGGCCTGAGTCGCTGGCAAAAGGAAATCCCGGACCATCGTTGAAATGCCAAAGCGCGTAGATTCCAGGTTCGATGCCTTCAAAAACTCCACACATATTTGCAGCAATTTCAGTTTCACTTCGGGCAAGATCCCAAACACGAATTTCGTCTATTTCACCATTAAAATAAGTATCAAAATCCGGTGTTCGCGAGCCGATGCCAAAATTGATGGCACTGGTGCATTGATTAACCAGACCTGAAGAAACTGCTTGCCCATTAATAAACAGGGTACAATTTCCTTCCTGTTTTACCATGGCTACATGTGTCCAGGTATGGGTTGGGATGAGCCCGGGTGCACTTTCAACACTTACCCAGGCACCATTGCCATATTCGCCATAGCTTAATGCTCCGTTGTTCTGGACAAACAACTGTGCACCGTCGTTAGCGCCGTACCAGTCGAATATCTCATGATCGGCAGTGATGCTGTATGGATTAATCCAGGCCTCCACCGTATAATCACCCTGGATAAAGGGAACATTGCCGGCCAGCAGGTAGTCGTCCTGACCATCGAAACGCAAGGCATAATCACCTGCTTGTATGGGTTCAGCAGGATGGGAGATGGCAAAACCCGAAATTTCCATCCCACCCCGGAAGGTCCCTAGGTAGGTCGAGTTTCCGCTAAGCGGATCGATGGTGCGCAGTTCGCCCTGTACGGCATCCTGGTTAAAAGCGGTCATGTGGCTCACATCCACATCAAAAGCCAGTTCTGTTACTTTTCCGGGTGTAACAGAAACAGGTGTGGCATTGCCGATGCCGGGGTCTTCGACCACATAGTACGCGAAATCCACAATGGGATTTTGTGCAATTCCGGCCAGCGACGAAAACAGGATGAATACTATGATTAGTATTTTTTTCATATTTTAAAATGTTTTGTCATTGACCCCATCCCCCACCTGCCGAAGAATCGGGACAGGCATTCCCCTGCAGGGGAAGGGAGTTCCCACGCACAAGCTACAGCAGTTGCCTGTGCGCGGAAGGTTCTCCCTCTCCAGGGGAGTTAGAGGGGGTCTGATTAATTTTGTGATTTAACTTTAATAATTACCGGTAAGCCGCTGGCTGCCGAGCCTGAAGTAGGCACGATGGCTTCGTAGATGTGGGGCACGGCCGGAAGTCCTGAAAGCACATAAGGCGAAGTGCCGCCAAAAGCTCCACAGTCGATGCCGTTTTCGCCGGCACCAATTGCTGGTGAGCCTTCTTTGAGCTGCCATTTGCCATCGGTGCTATAGCCGAGTGTTCCGCCGAAATCAGCAAACACCTCGTTGGGGTCGATATCACCTATATTTCCTATTCCCGGAGTCGGGGTTGTTTTAGCGGTAAGGTTGTATTCAAAGATGTTGCCCTCGTTTACCCTAAACCCAAAGCCTGGACTGTAATGGTGGATATTGTTTTTGACAATGGAGTTGTACACATTCACTTCACCTTTAACCACATTATTCGTAATTACTAATGTTGAAAGGCTGTGAAACTGTATTTTCCCTCCGATAATATTATTGGCAACAAGCACGTTGTTGGATGCCGGATCGTAGCTGTTGTATCCGCCTTTGATGTTGTTACAAACATTTTGAACGATGGATACATTGATCACCTCATTTTCTTCACCCACCTTTATTCCCGTACCATAGTTGGATATGCCATATACCCAGTTGCGGGCAAATATCACGTTGCTGCCGTTAATCTCTACGCTATCGTCAAATTCGCACCCATACACACGGCTGCCCGAGGCGGTGGAGTCGATAACAAAGGTTTCGAAGTTGGCTTCCAGGTTGCTCACCTGGGTAGAGTCGTTTTCGGTAAGAAAAAATCCGGGACCAATCATTACCAGAGGCTTGGTTAAAACACCCTCGCCATAGGTAAGGTTGGAGCCTTCCATGTAAAGTGTGTCGCCGGCTGAGGCGCCTGCCACAGCGGCTTCGAAGGTTGAGAAATCGGCATCAATTGCCGGGTTGTTGTTCACGCGCCAACTGGTGGCGTTAGCGGCTAAAAAGCCGAAGCAAAGCATAAGAACTGTAAACTTTTTCATTGGATATTAGATTTTAGTTATTGAATATGTTTGTTTAAAAAATTTGGATTATTAAAAAATTAGTGTTCCTTTTTATCTTTACTTAAATGGCTACTAAAGGCTTTTTCAAAAGCAGCCCATTCTGCCGGTGCGTTGTATTTCTTTTGGCAGGATTTAAAATGCAAATCAAACCGGATTTCCATTGTCCTGATTTCTTCGAGCAAGTTCATTTTTCCGATGGAATCGTTGCAGGCCAGTAGGCTTCTTATTTTATCACTTTTCTGCATTTGTAAGGCAGCAAGTTCACGGGCATCTTTCTCCATCGATGGCTCGCATCCTGTGGCTGCACCCATGAGTGCAACGAAAATAAGAGCTGTGATAAGCATGCGCTTTTCCATTTTTGAAATGTTTCCGACGAAAATACTTCAACTTCTAATCGGCGGGCGATGCAGCTTGTACGGATTTATAAATCTGTACAATAAAAAAACCGACAACAAACTGTTAGGCGCTGGGATTCAACACCTTTTCCAAAGTCTGGTTTTTATTGATCTCTTCCATGTTTTTTATAAAAACACTGGGTGTTACACCACTAATTTTTTTGAAAGCAGCGTTGAAAGTAGAGCGTGAGTGATAGCCAACCGATTCGGCGATGCCCTCGAGGGTCATGGTATGGTGCTGGTTTCGGGTGAACATCTTCTGTGCTTCACGGATGCGATAGCTGTTGAGGAAATTCGAAAAGTTCATCTTATACTTTTCGTTGATAATATGTGAGAGGTAGGAGGTGTTGGTTTTTAGTTCGGAAGCAAGCGCAGCCAGGGTGATTTGTTGTTGGGTGTAAATTTTTTGGGATTTCATCAAATGCTCAAGTTCACCCACGATGCGGTTTGTTTCTTCGTCGGGCACGCCTGGTTTCCATTCCTGCGCGTCGGCAGAAGCTAAAACGTTCTCCTCCTGCTTCATCAGTTCCAGGTTTTTTTCGACCAGCTTGCGGTTGGCTTTGGATTTTTGCATGTACAGCAGCCCGATGATCAGCGCCGAAATGGCCAATATTACTATCCCGCCAACCAAGGCAAGCAGCGTGATTTGTTTTTTTCGCAGCTCGGTTTTTTGCAGCGCATTGTCCTTGATGAGCATCTCGATGTGCTGCTGTTTTTTTTCAGTTTCGAAGCGCGCCTGCATCTCGGCGAGTTTTTCCTGACTTTGGGTAGTAAACACTGAATCTCTGATGGCAACAAACTTCCGGTAATCATCGAGTGCCGCCCGATAGTCGCCCATTTTGTCGAACAGCTTGCTACGTGCTTCGTATATTTTTTCAAGCACCAACCGTGCGTTGAGCGCTCGGGCAATAGCAAGGGCTTCGTCCAGATAAATTTTTGACTGCCGGAGCTGACCCTTTGCCTGATAAATCACACCCAGGCTGTGCAATGCGCCACTTACCGAAAGTTTAAGGCCGAGTTGCCGGTTGGTTGCAAGACCAGCTTTAACGAACTCTGCTGCTTTATCATATTCACCCTTGCGGTAATACACCATACCAATATTAATTTTGCGCACCGCCAGGTTTCCAAATCGGCCAAGCTCCTCAGCGATGGCAGCCGATTGGTTGTAAAGTATCAGCGCCGAATCCAAATCACCTGATTCCTGATAGGCATAGGCCAGGTTGTTCAGGTTTACCTCCATAGCGGCAGGGTCGTTGAGTTGCTGGCTAATTTGTATGGATTGCGTCAGGTAACGCTTGGCCAGGTCGTATTTCTGCCACAACGAATAGACGTTGGCAATGTTGTTAAGATCAATAGCCATCCATACAGGCTGGTTCATTTTTTTTGAAATCTCCAGGGCATGATTGTAATATTTCAGTGCTTGTTGGAAATCGCCCATATTTTTATAAATCAAACCCAGATTGCTCAATGCTGCCGAATACTCCTCCTCCCTGCCGGGAACGTTGCTTAAAGCAGCCGCCTGATTATTATAAAAAATAGCGCTGTCGGGGTTTCCCAGTTTGTGATGCACCTGCCCGATATTTACCAATACGGCAGGCAGATTTTCGTTGTCGCCGATGGAAAGCAGGAGTTTCATCGATTTTCGATACGCTTCGATCGCTTCTTCATAGCGGTCGATTTGATTCCAGACAAAAGCCATATCGTTGTAACCATTGGCGGCCATCAGCGGGTCGCCGGCTTGCTGATACGACTGCGCCGACTTGCCAAACCAACGGGCAGCTTCTTCAAAATCGTTGGCATACCACCAAGTGTCGCCGACAATAAACTCGGCGCGGCCTTTCTCAAAAAAATTGTCATCGGCAGTGGCCAAAAGTATTGCCTGATGCGCCAATGTGCGTGCGGCCACCAACGAATCTTCTACAAGAGCCTCGGCCAGGTGGTTGGCAAATTCAGGATTATCGGGATTTTGTGTGTAAAGCTTACGGAGACTATCGGAAGTGGTTTGCCCGAAAAGGCTTCCGCAAAGTAAGAGAATAAAAACAAAGACACTGCCTTTCAATGTATTAATCGAAAATAACTTCATCATCACTATTTCTTGATCCGTTTATCGAGCCACCAAAAATAATAATGTGATCTTACTGCGCAGAGATAATGCATAATTTATTGAAATTCTAAATAGTGTTTGCCGTTAGAATGATTAAAGGTGAGACCACTGCTACCTCGTTTTAAAAAATCAAGCATCCACTACTTTTTGTTTTTTTAGTTTTGGATGTAGAGATTTCTTTTTCTCCAAATATTCTATCAATTGTTCGTACGA
>JAAYIU010000279.1 GCA_012523265.1 Bacteroidales bacterium
GGCTGATTCCAAAGCGGCTGAAGCCAATCAACCGCGCGGCAACGTTAGCAATTATTACAGCCAGCAAACCGCTTAGCCCCGAGAGCCAGTCGAAAAAAGTAACGAGCACCAGGATGACAGCAAAGATTTTGTTTTTGCTGAAGAATACCTGCGAATAGCTGTTGAGTATTCCGTCAACAAAAGGAAGCAACTGCTTTCGGGTGGCCGTTACCATCATGTTTTGCTTATTGATAATTTTTGGTTAAGTGTGGATATTTAATGCTTTGTTGATTGTCCTGAACAATTATTTAGCGAAAGCGAAAATAGGAATTTATTAAAGTTCAAAGGTTTTGAGATGTTCTGGGGTATCTTCCATGTGGCTGAAGTTTTCGAGCGTTTCGGCCTGGCGGATTATGTGCACGTTGCTTTCCTGATCGATGAGCACGATGCGCGGCCGCAGGGTGATGAACTGCATCCACTGCGTCATGTTGTAGGCGCCCACCTGATGGATTACAAAATGATCGCCTTTGTTGAGCAGCGGCAGCAGCGCGTTGTCACGAATTACATCGATGTTCATGCAGAGGGGCCCATACACGGTGGTGTATTCCGAAAAATGGGTAAACTCCTGTGCCGGCGAAATTTTGTGGTCGTACCAGTAGGAGGTGAACAGCAGGTTGACGCCGATGTCGATGATGGTGGTGCGTTTGCCTGTGGCGCTGCGCTTGTTGGAGATCACCGTTCCGAGGATGTATCCCGCTTCGTCGATCAGCGCGCGACCGGTTTCCAGAATGAGCAGCGGCAGGTTGTCGGGCGGGAAGTTGGCGCGCAGCAGTGCCGAGGAAATCTCTTCGGCAAAGTCGTCGATGTTGGGGTTGATGTCCTGTCCGGGCAGGTACGAGCCTTTCAGCGTATTGCGCGACGGGAAGCCTCCCCCCAGGTCGATGTATTTTATCTGATGATTGTATTTCTTTTGAATGCCCAGCGCCAGATCGCTCAGCTTGGTGGCGGCGATGCCATAAGCCTTGGTGCTAAGCATAAAAGTGCCGATGTGGCAATGCAGCCCTACCAGCTCCATCTTGCCCGAAGCCATAATTTTGTTGAGGGCGTCCCAGGCCTGGCCGTTTTCGTAGTTGAAACCAAAGCGGTCCCACATGGGATAAATGCCCGTGTCCATGTTTACACGGATGGCTACGCGCGGTTTTTTGTCAAGCTCCTCAGTAAGGTTTACGATGGTGTAAAGCTCGTCGAGGTGATCGATGTGGATAAGCGACTCGTTTTGGATTGCTTTCTTCAGATCGGCCTCCGTTTTGTCGGGGCCGTTGAAGATAATGCGGCTGCCCGGCACACCATTGCGCAAAACTTTCTCGTATTCAAAACGCGAAGCCACTTCGGCCCACGAGCCTTCCTTGTGATAGATTTTGCATACCCCATTCAGATAGTTGGTCTTGTACGACCAGGCAAACTGCACGCGCGGGTAGCGGTTTTTGAAAGCCTTCAGCGCACGGCGGTAAGTGTTGCGGATGGTGCTTTCGGAGAGCACAAAGAGTGGCGAGCCGTATTTTTCGATCAGATCGTGTACCTTCACGCCGTCGATGCTCGTTTTGGGAAAGTTCTCGGGTTTCATCCCAAACTTGTTGGGCATGTCGTTTTCTACTCTTTTTATCAGCGGTCGTTCGTATCGTTGCTGTTCCATTGTTGTTTTATATTTTTTGATTTCTTTATTAATAACTAAAGTTCTCCTGTGGTAGAGATGGTTTGAAATTCCTCCATGTCCACGATCATATCCCAGGCATAGCGGATAAACATTTTCCCGACGGCGTAGTCGCCCAGAGGTTCCACCTTTTCACCCATCGCCAGCTTTACAAGCGCTTCGGGAATGTTGTGGCCCACGCCCACAGCCAGATAAATCCAGGCGGGGATGCGGGGATTTATTTCAAGCACATAAAACTGGTTGTCTTTATTTTTCATCAGCTCCAGCTCAAAGCCGCCCCGCCATTTGGTGCCGCTTATGAACTTGTCGGTAAGCGCGAGCATGCGTTTGTCGGAGATGGAGATGCCGCCCCAGGCTTTGCCCTTGTCGGTGATGTATTGTTTGCGCATGGGCACTGCCGAAATGGTGCGCCCGGTGCCGTCGCCCAGGCCCGTTACGTTGTATTCGATGCCGTGCACAAACTCCTGAATGATGATCGGAAGCCCCCATTTGGCAGTGATGCGGTGGAAGAAAGTTTTTACCTGATCCTGGTTGTAGGCCACATACGCGTCGTAGTATTGCCCTTTTACCAGCAGCGGATAATCGAACTCGCTGCTAAGTTTGTAAATCTCGCTGATGTCGTTGATTACTTTGCTCTTGGGCACCAGCAGGCCATATTTCTCGCCAAACTCCGGCAGATTGGTTTTGTGGCGTTCTTCGAATTGCTCCATAGTGGGCAGGCACATGTGGATGCCGCGCTCTTTTAGTTGTCCCTCCAAGCGGATGTAGGGATACAACTCGGCGTCGAAGTTGGGGATGATCACATCGAGTTTTTCCTGTGCATGGATATAGTCGATGCGCTCGAGGATGGTGTCGATGCCTGACGAAGGGTAGGGCACCTGGTAGGTTTTATCCACCAACTGGTGCATGTACAGCCCCGGCTCCAGCGATTCGTAGGCCAGCCCGATGATGCGCACGTCGAAGCTCTTAGCCTCACGCAGCGCACGAATCACCGCCACGCCCGGCCCCGGGCTGTCGATGGCATTGAGCGCCGATACAGCTATGGTTAGCCTGGGTTTTTTATTCATTTTCTGCTATCGAAAAGTTTCGTAATAATCCGATAAAATCTTCTGCATCTTTTTCGAGCGTCTGGGCATCGGTAGCATAGGTTTTCTGTAGCTCTTCAGTGATGGTATCCACCGTCTTGCCCTCTTTGAGAAGTTTTATGATCTCAACGCCTATCGGATTTACCGTAAAAGATTCGCCGGTATCGGGGTTGAAGATAAACCCTGAATCGCTTACAGCCACATTGTTTTTGATCTTTATCATGAAGCAATTATTTTGATGTTTTTATAAATATAAAAATGTAAAAATCCCAAATTTCAAATCCCAAATGATAAATAAATTTCAAGTCTCAATGAATTAAATTTCAAATGGTTTCTGGCTTTGAGTTTCATGGTTTGTACCTGGGATTATCTATATTTTACAATAAGAAATCTCCCCATCTATTTATTTCACCACCAGCTTGCGGGCGGGTGCATTGTACCCTTCGGCCTCGATGCTGTACAAATAAATTCCGGAAGGCAGTTGTGCGGTGTTAATCTGCAGATGGTTGGCACGGGCATTCACCGGAAGTTCCATAATCAGCCGTCCTGTCTGGTCGTGCAGTTTCAAAATGGCGCTGCTGATGCCTTCGGGTAGTTTGTAGGGCACGATGGCAAAGTCGGTGGCCGGATTTGGAAAAGCTTGCGCAAAAGGCTGCCCCGGTGGCTGATGTTCTGCTACCGGAACATAGTCGCCCGGCAGATCGTAGATTTTGGTTTCGATGGTATAAGGCCACACCGAATAGTCGTACACGTAGGCAATCATCTTCACGCCCGGCTCGCCCAGGTCAAAAATATACACATACTGCGCACCGGGGATTGTCAACAACTGCGATCCCGTTTCGGTGACGATTTTTGTGGTGTAGGTGTAATACTGGTTCACCTCGTCGTATTTGTAATAGATGTAGCACAGCGCCACCTCGCTGCCGGTGGTAAACAATCCTTCGGCCGGGTAGCGGATGTCGTACAGATAATGATCGGCAGGTACTGACAGATTGATGGTTTTCCAGAGGCTTTGATCCAAATTATAGATCACAGCCTGGTTGGCGGTTACGTCCATTACATAAAACTTGGTGCCGGAGTTGGCAAGCCACACATACGTACCCGAATGGTTGTAAGAGCCGGCAGGATTGATTTGCGAAAACAAAGGCTGCGTGGCCAGAATCATTAAAAAAGTAAAAAGCAGTTTTTTCATTTTAGTAAATGTGTTAAAAAAAAATCAATATAAAAGACACAACCTTTATGCTTGTTACGCCGGAAAAGTGTATAGCTTTCTGTATTTTTTGTATAAAATTTTCGTTTGTAGCATCTCCTTTTTTTATCAAAATTACCACTGAGGTCATTCCCGGCGGGCTTTCTGATTCTCGTGCCTGGTGCGCATAGCCATAAAACTGCAACAAACATCAGGACAATGAAATATTTTAATCGTTCGGATTGTCTAAACCGTGATTTTTGTATCTTGCGGCCTTCTAATGTCGATAACTTTTATAACATGATCGAATCCCTTGTTCGTTTTAGTGTCCGTAACAAACTCATGGTATTTCTATTCACACTTACCATTGTAGGTTTTGGTTTATTTTCTCTTTCTCACATCCCCATAGGTGCGGTTCCCGACGTAACCAACAACCAAGTTCAGGTGATAACCACCTCACGAAACCTTTCCACTGCCGATGTGGAAAAATTTCTGACCTATCCCGTTGAGATAGAGATGGCCAACCTACCGGGCGTACAGGAGATCAGGTCGGTATCGAAGTTTGGCTTGTCGGTGGTGACCATTGTTTTCGACGAGGGCATGGGCACCTATTTGCCGCGCCAGTTGATTGCCGAAAAGATAGCCTCCGCTTCCGAAAACATTCCCGAAGGCTTTGGCACACCATTCATGGGGCCAGTTTCTACCGGCTTAGGCGAAATTTATCAATACACCCTCGATGTAAAGCCGGGTTATGAGGATAGATACTCGCCCATGGATTTGCGTACCATCCAGGATTGGATCGTGCGACGTCAGCTCTCGGGTATCCCCGGCGTGGTGGAGGTAAATACCTGGGGCGGTTATCTGAAACAGTATGAGGTAGCCCTTTCGCCGCAAAAGCTAAGGGCTTTGAATATCCCTCTGGAGCAGGTGTGGCAGGCCGTATCGAAAAACAACAGTGTGGCTGGTGGCGGCTATATCGAAAAAAATGATCAGAGCTATTTTGTGCGGGGCGAGGGCTTGGTTGGGTCGTTGGAAGATATAGAAAACATTGTGCTCGACAATCGCGATGGCATTCCTGTTTATGTTAAGGATGTAGGTGAAGTACACTTCGGATATGCTAACCGCTTTGGAGCTATCACAGGGAATGGCGAAGGCGAAAAGGTATTGGGCCAGGTGATGATGCTCAAGGATGCCAACTCCAACGATGTAATCGAACGCGTAAAAACGCGCGTAGCCGAAGTGAGTACCTCACTACCCGAGGGCGTTTATATCAATGCCTTTCTCGACCGAAGCGAATTGATTTCCAGAACTACATTTACCATCGCCGAAAACCTGATACTGGGTAGCCTGATCGTCATCTTTGTGGTGGTGTTGCTGCTTGGCAACTGGCGTTCAGGCCTGGTGGTGGCTTCCATCATCCCGCTAAGCCTGCTGTTTGCACTTTCGATGATGTATATCTTTGGGGTGGATGCCAACCTGATGAGCCTGGGCGCCATCGACTTTGGGATTATTATCGATGGAGCAGTGATTATTGTGGAATATATCGCCTTTAAAATTCACAGCAATCGATCCGGGTTGCTAAAATTGGAAAAGGAGGTGCGCCAGGAAGAGCTCGACACAATTTCAGCCAAAGCAGCCACCAAAATGATGCGATCGGCAATTTTTGGACAAATCATCATTATCATTGTTTTTATTCCCATTCTTTCTCTTACCGGTGTGGAAGGCAAGATGTTCAGACCTATGGCGCTGACCTTTAGCTTTGCGCTGATTGGCGCCATGATATTAGGATTTACATATGTGCCGGCTGTGTCGGCTCTGTTTATTAAACCCACCCGAAAAACCCAAGCTACCTGGTCAGAAAAATTAATCGCTTTTATTTATAAATTATATCAGCCTACCATCAACTGGGCGCTGGAGAATAAGCGTACCGTAATTTTGTTTGCCGGCGTTTTGGTGGTGGCTACTATCTTGATATTTAGCAGGATGGGCGCCGAATTTGTACCTGTACTCGATGAAGGCGACTTTGTAATTCAACCGGTATTGGAAACTGGTACCAGCCTGAGCAAAACCATCGAAATAATGACGCAAATTGAAAAAATTGTAAAAACCTTTCCCGAAGTAAGGCAGGTGGTGAGCCGCATTGGCGCTGCTGAAGTGCCCACCGATCCCATGTCGATGGAAGAAACCGATGTGATTGTAACACTCATCCCTAAAAAGCAATGGAAGACAGTTGCCACAAAAGACGCGCTGGCTGATGAGATAAAAGAGCGCATTCATCGCGAATTACCCGATGTTGAACTGGAATTTACGCAGCCTATCGAGATGCGCTTCAACGAGCTGATTACCGGTGTAAGAGCCGACCTTGCCATTAAGATCTTTGGCGACGATCTGCAACTATTAAGTCAAAAAGCAGCAGAAATAAAAATGCTCATGGAGCAGGTGCCGGGTGCTGCCGATATCGTAATGGAAAAAACCACCGGCCTGCCCCAGATGACGGTACGCTACCGCAGAAATGATGTGGCGCGATATGGCCTCAACGTAGCCGACCTGAACCGTATAGTTTCCGCAGCCTTTGCGGGAATAAAGGCAGGAACCGTTTTCGAGGGCGAGCGCCGGTTTGATTTGGTGGTTCGGTACAGAGAAGATGCACGACAGGATTTAACACAGTTGCGCAACACGTATGTGCCGCTGCCTAATGGCACACAGGTGCCGCTCAGGGAGCTGGCCGACATTAATTATACGGAAGGCCCTGCCAAAATTTCGCGCGACAACACACGCCGCCGCATTGTGGTGGGTGTTAATGTGCGCGGCCGCGACCTGGAATCGGTGGCTGAGGATGCCAACCGAATTATTAGCCAAAATGTATCGTTGCCCCCGGGCTATTCGGTGGAGTACGGTGGTCAGTTCGAGAATCTGCGCAGTGCCCGCAACCGCCTCATGGTAGCGGTGCCCGTAGCTCTGGTGCTTATCTTTATTATGCTTCACTTTGCCTTTGGAAGTTTCAGAGAGGCCATGCTCATTTTTACAGCTGTTCCGCTTTCTATCGTAGGCGGCGTGTTGCTGTTGTGGATTCGGGGAATGCCCTTTTCTATCTCAGCCGGCGTAGGGTTCATCGCCCTGTTTGGTATTGCTGTACTCAATGGCATTGTTTTACTCGAACATTTTAAGGAACTTAAGGCCGAAGGAATGACTACCCTGAAAGAACGTGTGCTCACCGGAACAAAGCAACGCCTCCGGCCTGTATTGCTTACCGCCTCTGCAGCTGCACTGGGATTTCTGCCTATGGCTATTTCGACGAATGCAGGTGCCGAGGTGCAGCGCCCTTTGGCCACGGTTGTGATTGGTGGGCTGGTTTCGGCTACTTTGCTTACCCTGGTAGTGCTGCCGGTATTGTATTGTATCATGGAGCGCCCCCGAAAGCGCCGCACTGGCCGTTTCTCGTGGTTCTTCGTGCTTTCACTCTCGCTCATAGCCCTGCCCGCCATAGCCAATGCCCAGAAAGAGGTATCGCTCGATCAGGCTTTAGAAATTGCTTTGCAAAACAACGCCGGCTATAAGGCCTCGGCACTGGCTGCCGACCAAGCCGGGAAAGCAGTGGCAACAGCCTGGGATATTAACAAGACAGAATTTTACTACAATTACGATGAAAATAATATTGCCCACAACAACGAACCCATTAAAGTTTGGGGTATTCAGCAATCCTTCAGCTTTCCCACTGTGTATGGAGCGCAACGGCGCATGCTCAAAAGCATGAAACAGATGCAGGACTATCGGCATCTTCAAAACCGGGATGTTTTGATGCGGGAGGTCTCGAAAGCTTATTACGAAGTGGTTTATTACAAGGAGCTGGAACAGCAATACACGTTGCTAGATACGATTTATTTGAAATTCGCACAGGCTGCCGAAAGAGGTTTTGAATTGGGCGAAAGTTCCCGACTTCAAACACTTACAGCCCGCTCGAGAAGTGATGAGATAAAACTCCTGTTTAAAGCAGCACGTGAAGGAAGACAGGCTGCTCTTTCGCGCCTGGCTGCCTGGCTGCAAACCGACACCACAGTAGCTGTGGCCATGGATAGTTTACCCAAGCTGGAAGTTCAAACTATAGATACCTCTACTCACCCCGGGCTTCACTATTTTAAGTCTTCGCAACTGGCAGCGCAAAATGCCTGGTCGCTTGAAAAAAACAGCTGGCTGCCCGATTTAAATTTTGAATATTTCAGGGGTAGCAACAACGCTCCAAATGCACAGGTTTACAACGGGTTTCAGCTAGGTGTGGCCATCCCTCTCTTTTTTAATGCACAAAAAAACAGGGTTAATATGAGCCGGCTTCAAATGAAGGCGAGCCAACAAACATATATCGATTATAGAAAACATCTTGTTAGCCGTTATCAACAGTTGCTCTCCGATTTGAATAAATACCGGCAGGCTATCGAAACTTATGAAGCCCATGGCAGGCCGCTTGCAAATGAAATGATGAATGCCGGACTTAAATCGTTCAGCAGTGGCGAAACCGACTTTTCCGATTATGTGCTGGCCATCGAAAGCGCCCGTCGCCTGATGATTAACTACCTGGAAAGCCTCTATCTTTATAATCAAACTGTGTTAGACATCAATTATTTAAACTATTAAATCCAAAATCATGTCAAGGCATTATACTTTTTTTCTTTCATTTCTTACTCTTACGGTGGGTCTGTTGGGAGCTTGTAACAGCAACAACAGCCCTGAAACAACTGCCGAAGATAAAGCAGGCAACACAGCTGGCAACGGAAATTCCATACGCATCAGCCGCGCACAGATGGATGAATCAGCAATGGAATTTTTGTCCTTTATCCAACAAGAGGTGGTAAACAAAATTGAAGCCCCCGGCTTTGTGCGGGTATTACCACAGTATCAGGTAAGGGTAACAAGCCTTACAGCAGGCCATGTGCGCGAAGTATATGTACGCGAAGGCCAGTGGGTCGGGCAGGGAGACCCCCTGTTTATGCTCGAAGACCCGAACATTATTGAGATGCAACAGGTTTATCTTGAAAACCAGGCTACCATCGCCTCGCTGAAATCGGACTACGAACGACAAACAGTGCTGGCCAAGGAGGACATCGCCTCTGAAAAAACTCTGCTGAAAGCCCAAAGTGATTACCGGTCGGCCTTGGCCCGGGTTAATGGACTGAAAAGCCGGCTGGAAATGTTGGGTATCAATATCGAGCAGGTGGAAGAAGCCAATTTCGTGTCATCGATAATAGTACACTCACCCATCGAAGGCGGAGTTGCAGCTATGGGAATTACCCGCGGAATGTATCTGTCGCCCGAAACAGAAGCCGTTGAGGTGGTAAATCCCAACAAGGTTTATCTTGAACTAAGTATTTTTGAGCGCGATGTGCTTCGCCTGGCAGAAAGAGAACGGGTGCGTTTTCGTCTTGGTGATGGAGCATGGTTGGGAGGTTCGGTCTTGTATATAGGCCAAAAGGTAAAGAGCGATTCACGCACGGTATCGGTTCAGGTACAGATTGATAAATTCTCGGATAATTTACTGCCAGGCATGTTTGTGGAAGCTGAAATTATTTTGGAAGGTATAGTAACCAGCACTTTACCTGCCGAAGCGGTAGCAGAGGTTAACGGAAAAAAGTACGCCCTGATAAAGGAGAGCCAGGATGGGCAAAACTATACTCTTAAACGTGTAGAAGTTATCCCGGAACTTACCGGTGATGGTTTTCTTACCATCATCAATGCCACCGATTTTCCACCGGGAAGCCTCTTTCTCAGCAGTGGAGTGGAAAGGTTGATTTCAGAATAAAAAACAAAAGCGCAATGGTAATTTGCACTTTTGGGTGCTTTTTCAAGTCTTCTCATAGCTGTTTTATTTTTAAGTCTTCCCATAGCTGTTTTATTTTTGCAAATATTTCTTTTTAAATTTTAGCACTCCAAAACAAAGAATTAGCCCGTTTGAGCATAATCGAGGGTTTTAAAAACTATTTTTGTAGCTGTAGATTATTAAAAAAATGAACAAACAACGGCTCGGGATTCCTGATCTTATAAAAGGTGTGGCGGTGATTCTTATGGTGCAGGTACACCTCACGGAGCTGTTTGCTATGCCAGATTTTTATGCAAGCCTTGCCGGCAAAGTCTCACTGTTTTTGGGAGGTCCACCGGCAGCGCCGGCATTCATGGGCGTGATGGGATTTTTTCTGGCCTACAAAAAGCAGCCGCTGGCCCGACAGATCAAAAGAGGATTGCTGTTGCTGGCGTTGGGGTTTGTACTCAACATCGGTATGAATCTGCATTTGCTTATCAAAATCGTTTCGCGTAGTTTTCAGCTCGATCCGTGGCGCTATGTTTTTGGTGTCGATATTTTGTTTCTTGCAGGCATTTCTATTATCGTGGTGGCTTTGTTGCAGCATCTGCTCAAAAAGCGATGGGCGCTGTGGCTGTTGCTGATACCCGTGGTAGCTATGGCAAATCGCTGGCTGCCGGTTTATGGCGGCGAAGCAGAGTGGCCTCGCTATCTGCAGGCTTATTTCTGGGGATATTTTTCCTGGTCGTATTTTCCGTTTTTCCCGTGGTTTTCGTATGTGCTTGCGGGCTATTTTTTTTATCTGATTTATGAACGGTTTGCCCACCTTTTTACTATCAAATTCCGGAGAATTGCAGGCTTGTTTTTGCTGATATTGATTGTTGCCACCTTTGCCTATGGCTTTCGGGTAGCTGTGCTGCTCGAAGTGTATTATCATCACAGCGCTTTGTTCGTCGCCTGGACTGCCTCCTTTCTGCTGCTCTGGTCGCTGGGCTTGGCCGCACTTAACGAGCTGGCCGGCAAAACCGTGGTAATAAAATATCTGCGGTGGGCCGGCAAAAATGTTACGGTTTTTTATGTGGTGCAATGGCTGCTTATTGGCAACATCGCCACAGCCATCTACCGCAGTCAGGAATGGTTTACGCTGCCGCTATGGTTTATCGGTGTAGTTGGCGTTAGCAGTCTGTTGGTTTTTGTTTACAGGAAGATTGCCCGGTAAGGCAGGGCGGTGGCGCGTGGCGCGAAGAGCAAGGCGTGTGGCGCAAGAAGTAGGGCGCGTGGCGCAAGACGCTCAAGCAAATTTAGAATATCGAACCGCAGAATAAAGCCTGCCCTGAGCTTGTCGAAGGGAACCGCAGAATAATGAAGTAAGGAAAGGGTGCGCTGGGGATTTGGAATATTTTAGCGCCATAGGCTGCGAAATTATGGTAGAATGCTGCATCAACGACCCAATCCAAAGCTGCATAGGAGCGACATCTTTCTTTTAGTCATCGCTTCATCCTTCAAGATACGGTGTTCGATATTCGAGCAGTTTACCAACGGTGTCGCTTTAAGCGACGCCGTTGGTTTTCCTTCCCTTTTTTTCGGGATAAATACCCACATGCATTACACTTTATGGTACATAAAACTCTATCCGTTTTACACATTTCGGTAGATACATTATTATTAATGACATTTTATCGGGGATAAATTTGTATGTTTGCAACACTTTTACCGGGATAAAATTTTAATGTTTTCATTTTCTCCGGACAAATCTAAATATCTTATAAATATGAAAAGGGTTTTGTACGAAAAATTGTTGGAATGGAAAAGTGATCCAAAAAGAAAACCACTCCTGCTGCAAGGTGCCCGACAGGTTGGCAAGACTTACCTCATCAAAGCCTTTGGAAAGGCGGAATATGCTGATTACATTTATCTAAATTTTGAACAGAACCCCAATTTGGCTTCCCTTTTTAAGGATGATTTGAATCCACATAAAATCATCGAAAGCATTGGTCTTTTGTATGGCCGGGCTATACTCCCTGAAAAAACATTAATATTTTTTGATGAAATCCAAACAACTCCTGAAGTTTTAACAAGTCTGAAATATTTCTATGAAGCCGCCCCGGAATATTATGTCATATCTGCCGGTTCATTACTTGGCGTAAGCATGGGTAAACAAACCAGCTTTCCTGTGGGGAAAGTCAACTTTATGATGATGTACCCAATGTCGTTTAGCGAATACCTGATTGCTTTTGGGGAGGAGATGCTGCTTGCCAAGATAAGTCAACTTGATCCTGCTGAGGCTTTTCCGGAAGTATTGCACGAAAAACTGATCTCACGTTATAAAATGTATTTGTATTTAGGTGGTATGCCCGAAGTATTGCAGGATTACCTTGATAACAGAGACATTGTTTCGGTTAGAAAAATTCAGGAAGAAATTCTTTTGGCTTATTACCGTGATTTTTCAAAATACACCGAAAAATCACAGGCCATAAAAACCTCCGAACTTTGGCAATCAATACCCGCACAGTTAGCCAGGGAAAATAAGAAGTTTAAATACAGCGATGTGCGGAAAGGAGCGCGGGCATCCACTTATGAGCAAACCATCGAATGGCTCAAACAAGCAGGCTTGATCCATCTCTCATTTCAAATAAGTACAGCGAAAATTCCCCTGTCAGGATATGCAGACCACACTAAGTTCAAGGTCTTTGTTTTTGATACAGGCCTTTTGGGGGCGATGCTTAAAATAACATCCGAAATCATTCTTCATCCCACAGCATTATTCTCTGAGTATAATGGTGCATTCATCGAAAATTTTGTAGCCTGCGAATTAATAAACTCCGGATATGATAATTTGTATTATTGGGTGTCCAAAAGCGTGGCTGAGGTTGATTTTATTTTACAGAACGGGGATAAAATTTTCCCTCTGGAAGTGAAAAGTGGTTTGAGCAAAAACAAGAAAAGCCTGATCAGCTACAATGAAAAGTAC
>JAAYIU010000111.1 GCA_012523265.1 Bacteroidales bacterium
AAATCATACCAGCATGGCTATACAGACCAAGATAATGTCAAGTTTCCACCGACTTTATGGACAGACACTAATTATTTTTTAACCACAGAGAACGCAGAGAAGACGCGAAGGACACGGAGGAAAATCTATGTGAACTCTGTGAAAAAACTCCGTGTCCTCTGTGGTTTTTCTTTGGCTTTCACCGCGGAGGCGCTGAGACGCAGAGGAAAGGTTCTTAATGCGTTTTTCGTGTGAATTCGCCTAATTCGCGTGAATTCGTGGAGGCTTTATTTCGTGTGGATTCGCGGATGCTTTCCGGACATGAATGCTACCTTTGCCCGATGATGCTGCCCACGATCGTACACACCGCCGACGGCTCCCACACCCTGCTGGTGCCGGAGCTTAACGAGCATTACCACTCTACAAATGGCGCCATCGCCGAGTCGATGCACGTTTTTATTAACGCCGGCCTGGAAGCTGCACTACCGGGAAAATCGCACCTCCGTATTCTTGAGGTGGGCTTTGGCACCGGCCTCAACGCGCTGCTTACATTGCTTCATGCACCCGAAATCCCCATCAACTACACCGCCATCGAACCCTTCCCGCCCGACCCGCTGCTGATTGCACAACTCAATTATCCCCAACTTTTAGCGAAAGCTGAAGCCGGTACCCTCTACAAATCACTGATGTCGGCGCCGGAAAATTTCGTTACCAAAATTACGGAACATTTTATTTTGATAAAAAAACGGGAACAAATCCAGCAGATCAATCTTGAAAGCAGCACTTTCGATCTGGTTTATTTTGACGCTTTTGCTCCCGATGTCCAGCCCGAACTTTGGGAAACCATCGTTTTTAAAAAAATCTTTGACGCACTTGCCCCCGGAGGAATTTTGGTAACTTATTCGAGCAAAGGATTGGTGAAACGCAATTTGCATGAAGCTGGTTTTGAGGTGGAGCGGCTACCCGGGCCGGCAGGAAAAAGACACATCACAAGGGCTGTTAAGAGATAAAAAGGGTTTATAGGATGTCAGGTCAAATTCCAAAACCCAATGATAAAAATTCAATAAGCCAAACCACCACAAGTTTAGAAATTTGGAATTGTTTACACCGGCTACCGACGGTTGGGATTTATTTGTCTTTTGGGATTTGGAATTTAGAACTTCATTTTAGCTATCTGATCACTGTCACGGTGCCGCGTTTCTCGGCAAGGGCACCGGTAGCATCTTTGTATTTTATCAGATATACATACGTATCTGCCGGCACCCATTCGCCGTTGAAGGTTCCGTTCCACCCTTCGCTTATTTCGCGACTGGCAAAAAGTTGCTGCCCCCATTTGTTGAAGATGATCAACTGATACTCCTCCTGCTCGATAAATTGCACCACAGGTTTAAACTCATCGTCTGGCGGAGTGCCCCCGGCGATAATGGCGTTGGGAACCAGGATGCGGCTTTCGCGCGAAATGATAATCTCGTTGGAGATGCTGTTATCTACTGTGCTCTCATAACCATTGTCGCCAACGTTTTCGATGGCTTTTACGTAATAGCTAAACTGCCCTTTGAAATCGCTGAATCCGGCAACATTGTCCTGATAATCGGATTGGCTGCCGGGAACTGTGGCAAGCGCTCCCGCGGGGTTGGGTGCTCCGTCTACCTTACGGTAAATCTCATACTTTTCCACCCCCAGCGGCCACTCTTGGTAGGGATTCCATTGCAGCTCGTTAACGAATCCTGATAAAGCCGGGCCTCCGCTCAGGAAAATCGTTTGGGCGAAATTAACCGCCACCTGTCTGGTAAAGCCGCAACTGTCGCAAACATTTATTTTATAATAATAACTTCGGCTGTTGAAGTCGGCGGAGGTATCGTTGTAAAATTGGGAAGGCGCATAAGTGGTCAGGTCGCTGATGCGGCTGATGGTGTCGTAAGCCGCACCATCTAAGCTGCGCAACACATTGTATTTGCTTATCGGCGCGTCATCCGTAAGCCAGGCTATTTTGATATGATCGTTGTCTTCGACGGTAGCATATTTCAAATAAACAAACTCCGGCTTCGGGTACGTGCGGCTCATGATGGTGCGCTGGCATGAAGTAGAGGTGCGGGTGCCGTCCTGATTAAAGGCTTGAATTTTATAGGCGTAAAGTGTGCCGGCAGAAAGGTTGGTGTGCGCGAACTGAGTTACATCGGCAGCAGTCTGGCCAATCTGCGCAAAGCTACCGCCATTTTCAGAAGCAAAAACCCGATATCCTCCCAAAGTATTCACCATGTTGAGGTAAGAATTCCATTGCAACTGCACTGTGTTGGCACAAATATCAAAGAAAGGTTGCTCCAAAAACAGGGTTCGCAGTGTGTCAGACCAGGGTGAGTCGGGCAGCGACGATGCAGAGGTGGCGTAGATGCGGTACCACTGTGGCGCCACACACGCATCAGCCTAAAAATCGGTATAGGTGGTCTGGTTGATGCCAACCACCGTGTCGATGCGCTGCCAGATGAAAATGCCTGCGTTATTCACACGCTTTACAATCACATACCCACCCGTATTGTCGATATTAGGAAACCAGCTCATCACAGGATGCGTTGCATCTATGCTGATGGAATCGACGGCAGGAGTTTGCAAACTTTGGGCCTGAGCCGTTGCGCCCGCCAAAAGCAGTATGAATGCTGCGAAATAAATGCGTGCTGATGTTCTAATGAGGTTTTTCATCTGAAGTACTTTCGGCCTGTTGGTTACCAACCACCAAACGTGTAAAACTATCTGGTTCAAGATATTTAACGGCCAAATGCTGTATTTCGTTTGCCGAAATATTTTTAATGGTCTCGATATAGTTGTTGTACCACGAGAGGTCGAAGCCATAATCGAGGGCAGCTTTGAGCAGTTCCGAAAGCTGGAAAGGGCCGTCGGCTCCGCGAAGCAAAGTTCCGCGCAGGTAGTTTTTCACCAGCTCCAGCTCGCCAGCCGGCACCGGCTCCCGGCGCAGCCTTTCGATTTCTATAAAAATCTCATCCATTGCTTTCTGCTGCACATCGTTGCCCACTTCCGAAGCTATCACCAGCATGCCGGCCTGCTGCACCGACATTAGGCTGGAGCCAATGCCATAGGTGTAGCCTTTGTTTTCGCGGATGTTGGTCATAAGCCGTGAGCCGAAATAACCGCCCAGAATAGTGTTGAGCAGCATCAGACCCATAAAATCAGGATGGCGTTTGTTGATGGTAACTTTCCCGATTCTCAGCGCTGACTGCAAAGCATTTGCGCGCTGAATATGCTGCACCGAAGCAGCAACATCGGGCAAAGAAGCATCGGGCACCGCAGCAGAAGCAACGGGGGTATGCCTCCCAAAATGTTTGTTGAGCAACGTTTGCAGATTTGCCGGCAGCCGCCCCGAAACAATGATACGGAAAGAACTTGTGGCATAATTGGCTGCGTAAAACGATCGCAGCACATCAGTATTTATGCGATCATAATCATCAGCCGTGCGAAAAGTATCGTAAGGATGATCTTCTCCAAAGAGCAATCTGTTGAAATACAGTTGCGACACATAGCGCACTTTCTCCTTATTCACCAAAAACTTCTGTTTGGATTTCTCGATGATCGTAGCCACCTCCCTCACAGGAAAAACAGCCCGCAGGGCCACTTCCGAAAAGACGGGCATCACATATTCCAGGTGCTTATTGAGCGCGTAGAGCGTAAGCCGGGCATCGTCGAGGTCGGAGGAATTGCGCAGGTAGGCTCCCCGTTCATCCATCAAATTGGCAATTTCGTTGGCCGAATAATGCGCCGTGCCCTCTACCAAACATTTGCTGGTGAGCGACGCCTGTAATGGCTGCTGTTGCTGCACATGGCCGGCAGCAAAAAACAGGTCGATCTTTACCACCTCCTGTGTGCCGGCATTGATGGCATAAACGGGCACTCCGTTGTCGAGCTGAAAATACTCGGGTTGCAGCATCGGCACATTGCTCACTTCAAAATGCGGTGGACTTACAGCTCTAAATTCCTGTGTCATTGTTTTCGGGTTCTATGGATTTATAAAATAAAGTGGTGGAGTTCGTGTCGCGGAAAATGGTGCTTGCCGTTTCACGGAACATCTCCGGAGTAACCGCCTGATACTTTTCGGTTTCCAGGTTAATCAGATTTGCGTCGCCCAACAATTCGGCGAAAGCCAGATTCATAGCTTTATCCAACACATTCATTCGTGAAAACACCAGCGTAGCCTCTATTTTGTTTTTCACTTTTTGCAATTCCGCAGCCGGAGGAAGCTGCTGTACAAGCGCGTGCATCTGTTCGTCGATAGCCGCTTCGGCAGTTTGCAGACTAACGCCCTTTGCGGGATGACCGGCAACTACAAACAAACCTTTGTCGAAGCTGCCCATGATAAAGGCGTCGAGTTCAGAAAAGAGTTTTTTTTCTTTGATAAGATGTTGATAAAAACGCGAAGATTCGCCTTTGCTCAGCACGTCGGAGATAAGGTCGGTGGTATGGAAACCCGGGTCGAGGCGACTGCCCATGTGCCACACTTTGTAGATGGCATCCGCCGGCACCTGCCGCTCCACTTCTATGCGGCGCGCCTCATGCTGCTGCGGCTCCTGTGGCAGATTGCGCACATAGCGGCCTATGTTGGCAATGGGAGCAAACCATTTCTCCGAGAGCTGCCGCACTTCGTCGGTAGTAACATTGCCCGCCACCACCATCACAGCATTATCAGGATTGTAGAATTTGTCATAAAAAGCACGCACATCTTCCATCTTAGCTTGGGCAATATGGCTAATCTCTTTGCCAATGGTAGGCCAGCGGTAGGGATGCACCTGATACGCCACCGGGCGCAGCAACAACCACACATCGCCGTAAGGCTGATTGAGATGCGTCTGCCTGAACTCCTCGCTCACCACGTTGCGCTGCACCTCGAGACTTTTTTCCGAAAATGCCAGTCCGAACATCCGGTCGCTCTCAAGCCAAAAGGCCGTTTCGAGGTTTTGCCGTGGCAGGGTGAGGTAATAGTTGGTGACGTCGTTGGAGGTGAAAGCATTGTTCTGCCCGCCTACTGCTTCGAGGGGTTCGTCGTATTTAGGTATGTTAATGGAGCCGCCAAACATAAGATGCTCGAAAAGATGTGCAAAGCCTGTGCGTTCAGGATCCTCGTCGCGGGCACCTACATCGTAGAGGATATTCATAGCCACGATGGGCGTGCTGGTATCGCGGTGCACAATGACACGCAATCCGTTTTCTAAAGTAAATTTCTCAAATGGAATCATTCGTTTAATTTTGCAGCAAAAGTAATGTTCTTGATGCAAAAGGCTACAAATTGGCGGAGTTATGAATTTTTAAGCACATTACAACCTCTCCGCTGATAGAAAATAGCTACTTTTGTACGTTAATTCACACAATTTTAACTACTTATGTCAAAATCCACTCCACGTAAAGATACTATCGCACTGAATTTCAACAAGACAGACGTTCTCGCCGACTACCGGCTGGCGCACGAAAGCCGCCAGGCCAGCCTTCTGGGACGCCGAGAAGTACTTACCGGCAAGGCCAAATTTGGCATCTTTGGCGACGGCAAAGAGATAGCACAACTGGCTATGGCCAAACAATTCAAAAAGGGCGACTGGCGCTCGGGATACTACCGCGACCAAACCTTTATGATGGCCACCGGAATGTTTTCACTCGAAGAATTTTTTGCTCAGCTCTACGGCGACACCGACCAGGAGTTCAATCCCGGCACAGCAGGCCGGCTTATGAACAACCACTTTGCTACGCGCTACATCAATGCCGACGGCACCTGGATGAATCAGATGCAGTTGAAAAACTCCTCCGCCGACGTTTCCCCCACAGCAGGGCAAATGCCGCGCCTGCTGGGGCTGGCTTATGCTTCCAAATTTTATCGTCATAATAAAGATCTTGCTGATTTTAAAAATTTCACCTCCGGTGGTAACGAGGTAGCCTTTGGCACCATCGGCGATTCGAGCACTTCAGAAGGTATCTTTTGGGAAGCTATGAATGCTGCCGGCGTGCTGCAAGTTCCCATGGCCATGTCGGTGTGGGACGATGGCTACGGCATCTCCGTGCCGCGCGATCTGCAAACCATCAAAAGCAGCATCTCGGAGGCTTTGGCAGGATTTGCTGCCGACAAAAAAAGTAAAGGTTTTAAAATTTATAAAATAAAAGGCTGGGATTACGCTGAGCTGTGCCGCGCATACGCCGAAGGCATCGAGCTGTGCCGTAAAGAACATATTCCGGTGCTGTTTCATGTGGTAGAAATCACACAGCCGCAGGGACACTCTACCAGCGGATCGCACGAGCGCTACAAATCTGCCGAAAGGCTAAAGTGGGAAGACGATTATGATGGCCTGAAAAAAATGCGCGAATGGATCGTAGCCGAAAAAATCGCCACCGCCAAAGAGCTGGATGAAATCGAGAAGCAGGCCGCGCAAAGGGTAAAAGAAGCCCGCCGCAAAGCCTGGAAAAACTTTATGGAACCTTTGCAGCAGAAGCGGGATGAATTTTTGCGCATCACCGACATCAGCACCTGCAACTGCGCTAAAACCAAAAAGATTGCCGCGCTAAAAGAAGACCTGGCACGCATCGCCGAGCCTATCAGCAAGGATACGCTGTCGCACGCCAAACGCGCACTCCGGCTCATCTGCGATTCGTGCAGCGATCCGACCAATTCGCTCAAAGCTAACATCACCGAATGGTTCGACAAGGAGATGGAGAAAAGCCGCGAGCGCTTCAACTCGCACCTTTACAGCGAAGATCAGTTTTCGGCACTCAAAGTAGCTCCTGTGGCTGCCCGCTATGCTGATGATAACAAAACGGCGCCCGGCCGTGAAATCCTTCGTGATAACTTCGACAAGCTTTTCGAAAAATATCCACTGTTGATAGCTTTTGGTGAAGATGTAGGCCATATCGGCGGCGTAAATCAAACCTATGAGGGCTTGCAGGAAAAATATGGCGAGCAGCGCATCTTCGACACGGGCATCCGCGAAGCTACCATCATCGGACAAGGCATCGGGCTGGCCATGCGCGGCCTGCGACCGATTGCCGAAATCCAGTATTTCGACTATCTGCTTTATGCGCTTCAAGTCCTCAGCGACGACCTGGCCACGCTCACCTACCGCACCAAAGGCGGCCAAAAGGCTCCGCTGATTGTGAGCACCCGCGGCCACCGGCTGGAAGGCATTTGGCATTCAGGCTCGCCGTTGAGCATGGTCATCAACTCCATCCGCGGCATGCATGTGTTGGTGCCCCGCAACCTGACGCAAGCAGCGGGATTTTACAACACGCTGATGGCAGGCGACGACCCGGCGGTCATCATCGAGCCACTCAACGGTTACCGCTTGCGCGAACGCGTGCCCGAAAACCTGGGCGAATTCCGTGTGCCGATAGGCATTCCGGAAGTCCTGAAGCAAGGCACCGACATCACCGTGGTGACGTACGGCTCGTGCGTGCGTATTGCGCAAGATGCTGCCGAACAGTTGCAGGATTTCGGCATCGACGTGGAGCTGATCGACGTACAGTCGCTGCTGCCTTTCGACCTGCACCACAGCATCGTGGTATCGCTCAAAAAAACCAATAAAATTCTGTTTTTTGATGAAGACGTCCCCGGCGGCGCCACCGCTTTTATGATGCAAAAAGTGCTGGAAGAACAAAAAGGATATTATTATCTCGACACCGAGCCGCGCACTGTCACCGCCAAAGCGCACCGCCCGGCCTACAGCACCGATGGCGACTACTTCTCCAATCCCAACGCCGAAGATGTGTTTGATGCCGTTTACAACCTGATGCACGATGTAAATCCCTACAAGTACCCGAAGATTTTTTGATTTGCAACCGTCCGTGTGTGTTTGTGTGAAGTAGCCTAATTCTTGTTAATTCGCGGATTCCATTTTTGGCAGTGCAGCAAAATTGGTTACTTTTATCCCATCAAAATTATCCAAAACCAGGCACCGCATGAGTTCTACTACCGGAAATTTAGCACAGTTGGCCGCCGCTTTCGTCAACAGCACCGAACGGCATATTTTTCTTACGGGAAAAGCAGGAACCGGCAAGACAACGTTTTTGCACAGCATCAGCCAATCTACACACAAGAAATGTTTGATAGCGGCACCCACAGGCATCGCAGCTATCAACGCCCGCGGCGTAACGCTACACTCGCTGCTGCAACTGCCGTTCGGGAGTTTTATCCCGGCTGAAATTCCGGCAGGACAAACCTCCTTTTCTGTTGAGATTAACACGCCGCAGAGCCTGCTGCGCCAGCGGCGCTTCAACCGCAACAAGATAAATATGCTGCGTGAGATGGAGCTATTAATTATCGATGAGGTGAGCATGCTGCGCGCCGACCTGCTCGATGCCATCGACCACATGCTACGCTCACTGCGCCGCAAGCGCCACATTCCGTTTGGCGGCGTGCAGATGCTCTTTATCGGCGACCTGCTGCAACTGCCGCCCGTTGTTAAAGACGCCGAATGGCAGTATTTGGCGCCCTATTATCCGTCAGCCTATTTTTTTGAAGCACACGCATTACGCGAAAATCCACCTATCTACATCGAACTCGACAAGATTTACCGCCAAAGCGACCAGCAGTTTATCGACCTGCTCAACCGTTTTCGCAACAACCAACAAGCTGCCTCCGACGTGGAGTTGCTCAACAGACGTTACTGCCGCGATTATCAAAAGAAAATCGACGAGGGCTACATTTTAATTACCACCCATAACTACAAAGCAGATCAGATCAACAAAAATGCTTTGCAGCAACTACCTGGCAAAACATACAACTACACGGCTGAAGTAACCGGGGAATTTTCGACACACAGCTATCCGGTAGATCAGGTGCTGTCGCTAAAAAAAGAGGCTCGGGTGATGTTTATCAAAAATGATCCTTCGGGCGAAGGCCGCTACTACAATGGCCGCATCGGGATAATAAAAAGTCTGGACGAAGATGAAATAGAAGTTGGTTTCGATGACGACAGCGATAGGGTAACGGTTGAGCGGTATCGCTGGGATAATAAAAGATTCACGCTGAATGAGGAAAATGGTGAGATTGAGGAATCGAGCCTGGGGAGTTTCAGCCATTTCCCAATAAAGCTGGCCTGGGCGGTGACAGTGCACAAAAGCCAGGGATTAACTTTCGGAAAAGCGGTGCTCGATCTCTCCGATGCCTTTGCTCCGGGACAGGTTTACGTGGCTTTGTCGCGTCTTACCAGTCTGGAAGGTCTGGCGCTTAGCTCGCCCATCAGTACCCGTAACCTCCAGATGGAGCAGGCCGTAGCACAATATTCTCAAAACAAAGCTCCGGGCGAAAAGCTTGCAGAGCGTCTGCAGGAGGAACGACAGCGTTTTATAGCCGCACAGTCTGTCAGAGCTTTTGACATGCAATGGATCAAAGAGGAGCTGCGACAACATTACAACAGCTACACAAAAGATGCTTCCAAATCAGAAAAACAAAATCACAAATCGTGGGCGCAGGAGCTGCTGCACAAAATTGACGAACCGCTGGAAGTAGCTGATAAATTTATCTTGCAAATCCGGCATATTACCAACGGCAACCAGGCTGACCTTCAGCACCTCCTCGCAAGGATTGAGGCTGCCAAAAACTATTTCGATCCCATCCTCAAAGATTTTTCCGGTCAGGTAAACGAACATGCTGCCAGGCTGGGGGCACGCAAAAAGATAAAGAAGTATCTGAGTGAGCTGAACGACCTGGAGATGATCTTCTTCCGGCAACGGTATTACATCCATAAAGCGGCAGCCGTGGTACAAAGTGCGCTCGAAAATAAAGAACTTACGCCGGAAGCGCTCAAAAAAAGCGGGCTCTACAGCGACCGCCAAAAAGTGAAACCGGCAGAGACAACTATAGCTAAAAAGGAGAACAGAGAGGAAAAGCAAGAAAAAGAACCTAAAATTAACACACGACAAGTTAGCTTTGAGCTTTACAAATCCGGCAAAACCCTTGAAGAAATTGCCGCCGAGCGCAAGCTCACCCTGGGAACTATCCAGGGGCACTTTTCCAAATTTATCGAAGCGGGCACCATCAGTGTGGAGAAACTTCTCGACAAAGCAAAAGTGGAGGCTATCCGCGATTATGCCGGCAAACACGAATCGGCTAACCTGGCCGAGCTACACACCGGCCTCAAAGGCGCGTATAGCTATGGCGAAATCAGGTTGGTGCTGGCAGACATGGCCGCCAAAGCTGTTGATGATTAAATTTACCGGACGCTGAATGCTGAACGCGCAAAGTAAGGCGCAAGACGCAGAAAACCGTCATCAGTTGTTTTTACGGGGGCGGTGTTCAAAACAAATTTCTGCCCACCAGCGTTAACCTGACGCAACTTTAACAGCAAGATCATATCGATGAAAAACAACATTTTTAATTCTGATAGCCCAACAGACCTCTTTAATCAAAAGGAGATAGAATATCCGGTAAATTATGATCTGAAGGTAATCTTTGAAACCGCCGGGGCATTCGACATCCTAAAGCGCAACCTGGAGCTGGTAATAGAAGATGCCGGGGTACCGCACAAATTCGTTAGCGCACGGCACAGCAACAAAGGGAAATATGTGAGCCTTACGGTAAATGTTACCATCCGCGACAGCGACCAACTACAATATCTCTATCAGCGGCTCAAGCTGCTGCCGGGGATAAAATTTGCCGTATAGAAAATATAGCGAAGGTCATGCTTAAAATACTTTATCTGATCGTTGGAGGCGCCGGCGGCACATTGCTTCGTTATTGGGTTTCGGGATTGCCACACAAAATTTATGGCGGCGTCTTTCCGTGGGGCACGTTGGCCGTAAACCTGGCAGGTTCGCTGCTCATCGGGTTTTTCTGGGGATTGCTCGGTCGCGAAAACATCACGCAGGGCACACGCTACTTTCTGTTTATCGGCGTCTTTGGCAGCTTCACCACCTTTTCTACTTTCGCATTCGAGAGCCTGCAACTGTTTCGCGACGGCAACATAAAATATGCTTTGGCAAATGTTTTTATCAGCAACTTTTTGGCATTTTGCTGGTTTTTGCCGGCTACGCATTGTCACGTTTTGCTATTAATTATAAAATAGGATAAGATGAAAGTTTTACAAAAGGCAACAAATAGGCTGGCTTTTATTTTAATAAAAAAGAAAACGATTTTCATCGATTTGCCAGCGTCACATAGTTTTTCTCATTCTGGCCTCACCTTAAAAAAAAGCACTTTTTGAAATTATGCACGAGATCGAACCTTATTATTCATGGCGCCATTTGTACACTGCCGAAGAGGACGAGCGGTCGCCATTTTACAACCGACAATACAGCGAAACGGAGTTTTCGCAGGCCGTTTATAATTACTACATCCACCCGCAATGGGACGAGATTGGCTCGCCGACGCTTTACATCAAAATTTTGTATGCCAATTACCGCGATGGCTACGCGATCATCGAAATGATGGGCGAATGGAACGACTGCCTGCACAACGACATCATGTTTTTGAAGCGCAACATTGTAGAGCCATTGATCGAAGCAGGCATCAACAAATTTATTTTGATAGGTGAAAATGTGATGAATTTTCATTCGTCGGAAGATGACTATTACCAGGAATGGTTTGACGAAGTAGAAGATGGATGGATTGTGGCGCTCAACTTTCGCAATCACGTGGTGGACGAGTTTGCCGCAGCACGCATCGATTATTACCTGGCGCTGGGTGGCCAGTTCAACACGCTGGAATGGCGCAGCTTCAGCCCACAAAAGCTCTTTGCACACATCGAATCGCTGGTGATGAAACGACTTTCGATATAGAGATTATGAACGAAAAAGCTGTCGCAATAACCATTGAGGGAAGGGTGCAAAATGTTGGCTTCCGCTACCACACCCGCAAGCTGGCTCAGGAGCTGGCACTTACTGGATTTGTGCGCAACCGTGGCGATGGATCGGTGCATGTGGAAGCGCAAGGCCCGGCTGACGCAATAGAAAGTTTTGTCATTTGGTGCCACCAGGGACCGTCCCGGGCGCGGGTTGACCGGGTGCTGGTACAGGAAATTCCAACGGGAGACTATGCAGGTTTTGTCGTTAGATAAAGATTATGGATTCTTCTTAACTGTCCGCCAATTATTTTTAACCACAGAAAACTCAGAGAAGGCGCAAAGAGCGCGGAGGCAGACCTCTGTGAACTTTGTGAAAAACTCCGTGCCCTTAGTGGTTTTTCTTGTTTTTAATATAAAATTCATGTTCATTCGCCTAATTCATGTAATTCGTGGATTCTTCTGACTGTCCGCTAATTTCCGCCAATTGAGCTAATTTCAGCTAATTATTTTTAACAACAGAGAACGCAGAGAAAGCGCAAAGGACGCGGAGGGAAATCTCTGTGCTCTCTGTGAAAAAACTCCGCGTCCTCTGTGGTTTTTCTTTTTTATTCACCGCTGAGGCGCGGAGACGCAGAGGAAAAGTTATTGATGCTTTTTTCGTGTAATTCGCCTGATTCGCGCTCATTCGTGGATTCCTACTTTGTGTGAATTCGCGGATTCTTAATTTGATTGATTACAAATGAAAAAGCCCTGCACAAGGCAAGGCTTTTAATTTCACTTTTTTGGTTGCCCGACCAGGGCTCGAACCTGGACTCTTCTGAACCAAAATCAGACGTGTTGCCAGTTACACCATCGGGCAATCCTTATTCCCTAAAACGGGAGTGCAAAAATAGTACTTTTTTGTTTTTTCAGAAATTTATTTACGAATAATTTCTTTCATCCCAAATCTCACCAACGAAAACGCATCGGCCAAAACCCATTTTGATAAAGAAAGAGATTTGTACTTTAGATTTTGGATGGCAGATTTTGTAAAAATTATCTTACTTTTACATCAAAAACATTCAAAATGAAACATTCAATACGAGCCATCCTTCTGCTTGTTGTTTTGGCAAGCGTATTTGTGAGCAACACAATTCCATTCGATCCAGCTTCTTCGGCTAAATTAAAAAGCTATCATGTTCCGTTGCTAACGGATAACGACACCAACATGCTTTTTGTCGATGTCATTATCAACAACAAGCAACGAAAAATGCTGGTAGATAATGGCGCCCCAACGACTTTGTTTATTGATGCGGCAGAGCTGGATGATTATCGCATTTTAAATACAACAAAATTCTTTGATGGCGAGGGCGATACATCAACCGCCTACATTACCAAAATCAAGAAAATTAGCATGGGCAATCTTTTTTCAAAAAAAGAATACTGCCTTTTGTCGTCCAATAAGCCACAGTATTTTTCAGAAATGGGCGTTTCCGGAATCATTGGCCACAATATCCTGAATCAGTTTGATTACATGATCGACTTCATCAATTTTAAAATGGTGCTTACAGAAAAATCGGACGAGCCATCCGGTAGAGGTGAACATGCCATAGCCCTGGAAAAAAATGAGGAAGGCTTAACCTTTATGCGTCTCCGTATCGATACCACCCAACATCTGTTTCTGATTGATTATGGATCGTCGGGTCTTATTGATTTTTCGCAAGCAAGCTCTCCACCGGATTTGCCCAAATCTGACTACACCAAAGTGCATTTAATGGAAACTATAAACCAGCGGTTTTCCGATACGAGTGCTTTTTTTCTGGCTGATTCAATCTTCTTTGCTAACGATCTGGTTTTTACCTCCGTTCCGGTTACCATCAGAAACACAGGTTACAACTTAATAGGGATGAAATTTTTTAAACAATTTCGAAGTGTTACCATCAACAGCTCCAACAACACCATGATCCTCACTCCGATTCCCATCGAGTTTGATGTGGTTTACAAACAAATTAATTGTTATGATATTCCGGGGCAAAGCGATTCTTGTATGATCGGTTCTTTATTATTAAAAACTGAAAATACAGGGATGAATGTCGGCGATACAGTTTTAAAACCCCTGCGTATCATCCGTGTCACGCTTTCCAAAGTAAAAGCAGTGGGGTTGTAAAATGATAATAGTAACTCATCTCAGCATGTCGATAACCCTGGCTACAAAAAACAAAAAAGGGCAAGCCTCTCGGCTTTGCCCTTCCTATCATGAAAAACTTTACATAATAATCACTGTCAGCGACAGCGATTAATTTGCAACAATTATTTTATCACTTTGAGTTCTTTGCCTACTTTTACGAAAGCGTTGATGGCTTTGTCGAGGTGCTCGCGTTCGTGTGCTGCCGAGAGCTGAACACGAATACGGGCTTGCCCTTTGGGTACTACCGGATAATAGAATCCGATAACGTAAATGCCTTCTTCGAGCAGCTTGGCAGCCATATCCTGCGAAAGCTTGGCGTCGTAAAGCATCACGGCGCAGATAGCCGATTTGGTAGGTTTGATATCGAAACCGGCGTCGATCATTTTTTTAACAAAATATTCGGTGTTCTCGTGCAGTTTGTCCTGCAGCTCGTTGGTTTCGGTCATCATGTCGAACATTTCGATGCCGGCGCCTACAGCGGCGGGAATCAGCGAGTTGGAGAACAAATAAGGACGTGAGCGCTGGCGCAGCATCTCAATCATCTCTTTGCGACCGGTGGTAAAACCACCAATGCCACCGCCAAAGGCTTTGCCCAGCGTGCCGGTGATAATGTCTACTTTGCCACGAATGTCGAAAAGCTCGGTAACGCCACGGCCGGTTTTACCTACTACGCCAGCGCTATGGCATTCGTCAACCATTACTACTGCATCGTATTTTTCGGCCAGCGCTATGATTTTGTCCATCGGAGCTACGTTGCCGTCCATCGAGAACACACCGTCGGTAACGATAATTTTAAAACGTGCTGTTTTTGAAGCTTCTTTGAGTTTCTCTTCCAGGTCGGCCATGTCGGCATTTTGGTAGCGAAAGCGCTGTGCTTTGGAAAGACGCACGCCGTCGATGATAGAAGCGTGGTTGAGCGAATCGGAGATGATGGCATCTTCGGCGCCAAACAACGGTTCAAGCACACCCCCATTGGCATCGAAACAAGCTGCATAGAGAATGGTATCCTCTGTACCGAAAAACTCGGCAATCTTGGCCTCGAGGGTTTTGTGGATGTCCTGCGTTCCGCAAATAAAACGTACCGACGACATGCCAAATCCACGGTCGTCGAGGGCTTCTTTGGCAGCCTCAACCAAGCGCGGATGATTGCTCAAACCCAAATAGTTGTTTGCACAGAAGTTGAGAACTTCAGCACCCGAATTGAGTTTGATCTCAGCTTCCTGCGGCGAATTTATGATGCGTTCTTCTTTATAA
>JAAYIU010000293.1 GCA_012523265.1 Bacteroidales bacterium
CGGTTTTCTCTTTTTAATAACAGAAAACCAGGCAAAGCACTACCTATCAGAAAGAATATCTGCGGTTACTGTGTTTGTTTTTTGATCACTAAAGAGATAAACCACAGAGGACGCAGAGAAGGCACGAAGGACGCAGAGGAAAAATATCGACTTCTTCTCTGTTAACTCTGCGTCTCCTTTGTTATCTCCGCGGTTTTCTCTTTTACTGCTAAAACACAAAATGTCAGAAAGGATAACCGATGGCAATGTTGAGCGTGAAGTTTTCGCGGCGCCAACTGGGGCTTCCCAGCTGTATGTCTTTAAAAATCCACCGTTCGCCTTCGGGGAGATAAGGCTTTCGCATCGGGAAGGCCATATCGAAGCGTATTACCAGAAAGTCCAGGTCGATGCGCAGACCGAAACCGGCTCCTATGGCCAGCTCTTTATAAAAATTATTAAAGTCGAACAATCCTCCCGGGCGCTGGTCGTCCACATTAGCCAGCCAGATATTTCCGGCATCGACAAAAAAGGCTCCTTTTAAAAAGCTGTGGATGGGAAACCGGTATTCGGCAGAATATTCCAGCTTGATGTCGCCGGCCTGATCAACAAAAACATTGTCGAGCGAATCGGGGGTATTATAACTTCCCGGCCCTACCGTTCGCGCACGAAATGCCCGCACGCTATTGGTGCCGCCCACAAAAAATTGCTTTACGTAAGGCATTGTGGTAGAATTCCCATACGGAATTCCCACCGCTATGATGGCACGCATGCCCACGGAAGTTCCGTGGCCGGTTTTGATGAAGTAACGCGCCTCGCTGCGCAGCCGTGCAAACTGTGCAAAAGGCACATTCAGAAGATGATATTGCCCCTCTTTTTCATTCACGGCTCCCGGGAAACTTTTTGCCATAACGTAGGCCAGATTGCCCGAAACGTCGGCGCCCTGGCTCACAAGGAAAGTGTGCTTACGATTCAGATGCAGGGTGCTGTAAGTAAAGCCGTAGCTTGTCCCAAGGATGAATTGCTCTTCAAAGCTCTTTTTGATGGTGGGGTTGTTGTCGAGGTATTCCTGAAATTCGTCGGAGCTTCGCGCCAGGTTCGTATAGCTGATGTCGATGGGGCTGAAAGCTTGCCCAAACCGGTCGGTAGAGCGCCAGCTATAACCCAATGAGGTATTAAACGAATGCAGCTCGTAGTACCGCAGCCGCGAATAGATGCCGCCACCTGCCGAGATGGTTGTATTAGGAACGTATTGCCGCGACTGGTTGCGCCCGAAGCGAAAGGGCACAAAACGCGGAAAGGTAAGCGTTCCGTTGAGGGTTATTTCGTAGGAAGTTTCGCCCTTGTATTGCCCGCTGTATTGCGTCTCGAAGCGGCCGCCGAGGTTCAGTTGAAATGTTTCGGCGGCTTTGAAGGTGTTCCGGTTTTTAAAACTTAGATTTAATCCCGGCCCTGCAAAGTTGTTGGTTTTAATAGCAGCACTCACCTGCGCGCCCAACGAAATCTTTTTTTGGGGGGTAAGATAAAACCGTGCATCCATAAGTCCTCGTGCAGTATCGGCCACCACGAAGCGGGCATTGGCATATTTATAAATTCCTAAACCCATCAGGTGGCTCAGCGTGTTGTAGTGATCCTTGCGGGAATAGAGGCTGTCATCC
>JAAYIU010000015.1 GCA_012523265.1 Bacteroidales bacterium
CACTAATGTAGTGCAATTTGCGCTCATTACCGGCATCGTCTATTTCTACTTCGTAACTGCCAAGGAAGTATTTTGTTTTCCTCAGGATTTCTACACCATCAACCATGACATAAAAATATTGTGTTTTTTCCGTGTCTGGTCGGGGCAGGCAGCTTCGCTCGACATCATTATCAGCCCAAACTCGTCCAGGTGCTTTGCGCAATCGTTCCCTAGCGGGAGTGGCATCTGTAATTGGTATACTGAAAACGGCAAACCAAACGGCTGCCGAAGGTGGCCGGTAACGCCGCCGATATCATCGGTCATGCCGCCGGTGGAAGCAGCACGGCAGCCGAAAAAACAAACCGATATGAGTGGCGGGGGTTTCATTGCGCTAAAGTAGTAAAAAGTTACTACCGGGTGAAAAATTGATAATCATTGGTTTTAGTCGGTATGAAGAATTCTGGCATTCTTTTTTGTCACTGGCAAAGTTTGTCATTTCTTTCAAACCGTTTATTTATAAAATCCGCAAGATACCATCGCAGGCCATTAAACTGTCGGGTGTTGTAATGGTCTTTTTTGTATAAATATGCCCGAAGGTAAAGAGAATGCTTGTTTTTAATATTTAACTCGAAAAGTTTTTGATTGCCAATGGCATCTGTGTAGATTTTGTTGTGGTCATCCAAATCTACTTCTGTCAAAATCTTCCTTATCAGCTTCGCTTCTTTTGGCGTAAGGGTCAGTGATGAGTCTTTATCCACAACAAAATCCACATGCTGATCGAAGTACCCCCGTTTAAAAAAAACACGGCTATCTTTCCCTGTTGTTTCCAGGCGAATCATAACATAGATTTGCCGTGGTGTATCTCTGAATTGGTCTATGTGAATTTCATTGCATGGAAAAACGATCCGAACCGATTCTGCAGCCGGATCATTCAACAGGAGTTGTTCGCCGAATCCGTGAAGAACCAATGAATATTCCTTAAGGTACTGAGTAAAATTGCTTGTGTCACTGGACGAATCAAACCATGGAAAATAATTCATGACAACTGGCAGGAGTGAATCATTTTCAGCAATGTAAATTTCATTACAGTTTTTAACTGGCCTTTGTTTGTTATCAAAGAAGATATAGCTGACGCCTAACTCTTCATCAGGGGAAAAGAAAAAACCCTCATAGATAAAAAACATTCCGTTAGGATATTTAAAAACGGTGTCGGGGGATAATTCCATGTTGTTATCCTCAAAATAGTAATGCTTGTATTTAAGGATGCACACACCAATGGTGTCAGCTACCTGACTGTAAAGCAATAGGTGTTGCAGAGCCAGCAAGCCGATTGTAAGAAGGCGTTTCGTCTTTAAAGAAAGTCGTTTCATTGGGCATAATTAAAATTAACATCTCCAATCTGAAAGTACGAGACCCTATTTGAAGGCGACCTTCGTCTATTGAATTTCGGTTCCGAATATTCGAGTTTAATGTCGTAGCTTGAACCCGGGATCAATGAATAATAATCTAAAAACTTAGCTTCGATTTTTAATTCCCGGGTTTTATTTGGCTGAATCCTTAGAAGACTCGAATCGTTTGAAACAATTTGAATCGACCTGATAACAGAAGGAGTTCTTCCATTCTTATCAGTAATTGTATGAGAAGGATATTCTAAAAAGGTTTTGTTTAGGTAAATGTCATCGTCAGAATTATTTGTTAGCTCGACCGAAAAATATGACTTCCCATCCCTATATTCATAGCCGTTGATTTCGCTGGTCACAACAGCATTTTCCGTTAATTGAAATTTACTGCTACTGCACGACATAAGAATGCTGAGCGTACTGACAAAAATAACGATCTTCATTAAAACCTCCTTGGTAGTAAATGGAACCATTTTTCAAGACCATAGCTTCGCTTCCAGTGCAATTCGTTGTATGGGAAATATCTGTAAGCATAATCACCAGAAAAACTATTGTAATATTTTGTTCCACCCTTGATCCATTTTAAGCCTATGTGGAATTTTCCGGATTGTTTCATTGCATAATCATAGCCACTCATCGATACATCTCCTATGCTTGATGAAAAAGCTTTCACGTGATTGGCTGGCCTGCCTGATATCCGGAAATCTATTCCATCAAGTGAAGGATCAATGTCAACGATGCTCCAAACTATGTCGTTATAATAGTGTCCCCATTCATGCGCAATTGCAGCTCTTGCTGCGTGTGGGCCATTTTCAAACGAACTGCGTGCAATAGAAATATTACCTGTAAATAAATCTGTATTATTTTCAGAACCAACGACCATAGATGGGCCATTATTTCTGAATGACCAAAAGTTTAAAGATTCTTGAAAATCTCCTTCTTTTACCATTTTATTAAATCGGCCAATGTCGGTGCCGAATCCATAGCCATCTTTGGCATTTTGTATTGATTCAATTCCAGAAGTTATTGAAGCAAAAGCCATCCCGCTTGCAGCTCCCCATGCCATTCCTCTTCCAATATCGTTTCCCCAGAGAGCAGCATCAAATCCACCTGTTACAGCTCCTTCACCTGCACCCCAAGCGAGGTTTACAGCAAACGTACCACCACCGATTATTGATAAGCTTCCTGCAACAACCCCGACTGCTGCTCCTCTCCAGGCACCTCCCCAAAAGCCTACATCAGAATTTGCACCTCTAATACCTCCTGTCAGAGCGCCAAGATCAGCACCTATGGCAATAGGTAGTAGAAATTGTGCTCCTGGTATTAGCAATGCTAAGGCAGTAAATATAAACTCACCAGATGGATCCGTGTAAATCAGCGGGTTGTTGAGGGCGTAGGAGTAGCGGTTGTGGTTTTGGAGGTTGTCGGGTGCCTGTACAAAGGGGTCGGGCGAGAGGAAGCGCGCCAAAACAGGGTCGTAGAGGCGGCCATTCATGTTTATCAGCCCAAACTCGTCCAGGTGTTGGTGGCCGGTAAAGCCGCGGTCGAACATGCTGTAAATGCCATCATCCACAATACCTGTGCTGGGGTTTCTTCTTCTGC
>JAAYIU010000346.1 GCA_012523265.1 Bacteroidales bacterium
AATTGGTTTAATTCGTGCGAATTAGCGGACGGGTTTTATTTTTATGAAATAACTATTAGAAAAAGGTGGGATAAAGTAGAACCGTTCTATATTGCAATTTGATCTGCCCGAATCAAAAGAACTTTTTATTTTTGTGGGTGAATATTGATTAACTCATTTTACTTTGTCACTTTATGGCTTCAGACTTTACCGCACGCCAAACAGAGATCATCCACGCAGCCCTGGAACTTATTGCCGAAAGCGGCATACAGGGAATGACCATAAAAAACCTGGCCGGCAGAATTGGCTTCTCCGAGTCAGCCGTGTACCGCCATTACGAAAACAAAGTCAGCATCCTGCTGGCCATCCTCGACTACTTCGACCAAAACTTCGCGCAGCTTTTTGCTACTGTCCGCCAATCTGATAAACCAGTTCCTGAAAAACTCGAAGCGCTTTTTATGAAGCTTTTCGGGATATTTAAGGCCACACCTTCGCTGGTTTCGGTGATTTTTTCGGAGGAGTTCTTTCGTAACGAAGACATCCTGTACCAAAAAGTTTCGGGCGTGATGAACGAAAATCTGCGACAGCTCACCAATTTCCTGGCGCAGGGTCAAGCCAATGGCGAAATAAGGCAAGATCTAAAGGCCGCACTTCTGGCGACAATTATTTTAGGCTCTGTCCGCCTGCAGGTAAAGCAATGGCAAACTATGGAATATGCTACCGACATCGTTGCACTGGGTAAAGAACTTATCAACACCTTGAAAATATTACTAACCACTTCATCGACGGAAATTTAAAAACGATTTTGTGATGATAAAACTGAGAGGAAACAGCTCAAAAGGACTTGCCGGCACCACGCTGGGATTTTTTTTCGGATTTGCGGCGGTAGCGCTCTATGGGCCAACCGCCATTATTTTTAAGGAAGCCATGTCGCTGACGCCGGCAGAGCTTGGATTGCTTATCGCTGTGCCCACGCTCACCGGCTCGCTGCTGCGCATACCCTTTGGCGCCTGGGTCGACACCACCGGGGGCAAGATTCCCTTTTTGATTTTGATGATGCTTAGCGTTGTGGGTCTGGGTGGCGTTACGTTGTTGTTGTTTACGTCCTACCCCGACGATATGCAGGGCATGTACGGCCTGGTGTTGTTTTTTGGTATGCTGAGTGGCTGCGGTATCGCCACTTTCTCGGTGGGCATCGGGCAAACCTCCTATTGGTTTCCGCGCAGCAAACAAGGCATGGCACTCGGTACGTATGCCGGGCTGGGCAATCTGGCTCCCGGTATTTTCTCACTGGTACTGCCTATATTCCTCACCTATTACGGTTTTATTTCGGCTTATTTTGCCTGGTTCCTGTTCCTGTTGCTGGGCACTATTTTGTATGGCTTTATCGGTCAGGATGCATACTATTTTCAATATGTTCGTGCCGGCCTAAGCAAGGCTGAAGCCAAACAAAAAGCCAGCGAAAAGGGGCAGGAGCTTTTCCCGACAGGTGGCATAAAAGACAGCCTGATCAATTCAGCTAAGGTAAAAAATACGTGGGCGCTGGTGGTTTTGTATTTTACGACATTTGGCGGATTCATTGCGCTTACGGCGTGGTTTCCTACTTATTGGAACGAGTTTCAGGGTTTTGAGCCGGTAAAGGCAGGTTTGTTTACAGCTATCTTTTCTATTCTGGCTTCGGCCATCCGTGTGCCTGGCGGAAGCATTGCCGACCGCTTTGGCGGCGAACGTATTGTGTTGCTCTCGATGGGCGTAATTCTGATGGCTGCTGCGGTGCTTTCGTTTGCCGAAACTGTGCCGCTGAGCATGGTAGCTGTGGTGCTGCTGGCCGCCGGTATGGGTGTGGCCAATGCCGCAGTGTTTAAGCTGGTGCCGGTATATGTATCCAAAGCTGTGGGCGGAGCTGCCGGATGGGTCGGCGGACTGGGCGCCTTTGGTGGCTTTGCCTTGCCGCCAATTATGGGTGCCATCGCCGGGAAATATGGCCATATTGGTTATACCCGTGGCTTCATCCCCTTTGTGGCGCTTGCTCTCATCAACGTGATCATTATTTGGGTTTTGATTAACAACAAAAACAAAAAAGAACTTCTGACGGAATCATTATAGAAAGCATTTATTAATAAAAAAGAAAGCTATGAGCCTGATCAACCGACTTATCTATTTTAGTAAAAACAAACAAAAAAGTCGTGATAAGCACATCGTTACCACCGATGAAAATCGCAACTGGGAAAGTTTTTACCGCAACCGCTGGCAATTTGATAAAGTGGTTCGTTCTACGCATGGCGTCAACTGCACCGGCTCATGTTCGTGGAAGATCTATGTGAAGAGCGGTCTGGTGACCTGGGAGGTGCAGCAGACCGATTATCCTGAAACCAGGCCTGATTTGCCCAATCACGAGCCGCGTGGCTGTCCGCGGGGAGCCAGCTATTCGTGGTATCTCTACAGCGCCAATCGCGTAAAGCATCCGGCCATTCGCGCTACGTTGCTGCAGGCTTATCGCAATGCCAAAGCCAAAACCGGCGATCCCGTAAAGGCGTGGGCAAGCGTGGTAGAAGACAAAGTCATCTCCAAAAAATATAAAGCCGAACGTGGCCTGGGCGGAATGGTGCGTGCCGATTGGGATGAGATGAACGAAATAATCGCTGCTGCCAACATTTACACCATCAAAACATACGGCCCAGACCGCGTGGTGGGTTTTACACCCATCCCGGCCATGTCGATGGTTTCGTATGCGTCGGGCACGCGCTACCTGAGCCTGATAGGCGGCACCGTGCTTAGCTTTTACGATTTTTATTGTGACTTGCCGCCCTCCTCGCCACAAACCTGGGGCGAGCAAACCGACGTGCCCGAAAGCGCCGATTGGTACAACTCCTCTTTCCTGATGTTGTGGGGCAGCAACGTGCCGCTTACCCGCACGCCCGACGCGCCTTTCTATACACAGGTGCGCTACAAAGGCACCAAGATCATCAACATCTCGCCCGACTTCAACGACGCGGCCAAGTTTGCCGACCTGTGGATGAAACCCAAGCAAGGCACCGATGCCGCGCTGGGGATGGCCATGGGGCATGTGATTTTAAAAGAGTTTTATTTAGATAAAAAAACACCCTATTTTGAAGAATATGCCCGCCAATACACCGACTTGCCTTTTTTGGTAAAAATAGAAAAGAAAGCCGACCGGTATGTTGCAGGAAGTATAGTGCGGGCCAGCGATATGGAGAGTAACTTGAGCAAGGTTGAAAATGCGCAGTGGAAGCCGGTGCTTCTCGATGCGCAAACCAGCGAAATGGTGGTTCCCAATGGCACCATCGGTTCACGCTGGGACAAAAGCCAGCGCTGGAATCTCGAGCTGAAAGATGTAGAAACCGGACGAGTGATAAATCCTATCCTCACCATAGCCGACGACAAAGACCAATTGGTGGAGGTTTCGTTCCCCTATTTTGGCGGCAGCACATACAAGCACGAACATTTTGCGGCAAGCACCCACAGCGATATCATCGCCCGCAAGGTGCCGGTTAAAAAATCAGCCGACGGCAAATATCTGTATTGCACCGTGTTTGATTTGATGATAGCTCATTACGGTATTTCGCGCGGCTACGACGACGATCAGGTTGCTACGGATTATCATCAGGATTTGCCCTACACGCCAGCCTGGCAGGAGACCATTACCGGTGTGCCGGCGGCGCACATCATCAGCACGGCGCGGCAGTTTGCCGAGAATGCAGCCAAAACCAAAGGTAAGTCCATGATCATCATGGGTGCCGGCGTCAACCATTGGTTTCACACCGATATGATTTACCGCAGCGCCATCAACATGCTGATGTTTTGCGGCTGCGTAGGCAAGTCGGGTGGGGGATGGGCACACTATGTAGGGCAGGAAAAGCTGCGGCCACAAACCGGATGGCTGCCGCTGGCCTTTGGCCTCGACTGGAACCGTCCGCCCCGACAGATGAACACGACCTCCTTTTTCTACATGCACACCGATCAGTGGCGGTACGAAAAGGTAGGCCTCACCGAGCTGGTGTCGCCTTTGGCCGATCAGGACGAATGGGGCAGGCAGTCGATGATAGATTGTAATGTAAAAGCCGAACGCATGGGCTGGCTGCCCTCCAGTCCGCAGCTTTCCGATAATCCGCTAAGGCTGGCAAAACAAGCCGAAAAGGCTGGCGTCAGCGCGGAAACCTATATTACACAGCAACTCAAAAGTGGCGCTTTGACCATTGCTTCCGAAGATCCCGACAATCCTAAAAACTTCCCGCGCAACCTCTTTGTGTGGCGCTCCAACCTTATTGGCTCCAGCAGCAAAGGCATGGAATATTTTACCCGGCACCTGCTGGGAACACAAAATAATGTGCTGGGTGATGATTTGAAAAAAACCGGTGGCGCACTGCCCCGCGAGGTGGTATGGCACGACGAGGCGCCCGAAGGAAAACTCGATCTGCTCGTCACGCTCGACTTCCGCATGTCGACCACCACGCTGCACTCCGACATCATTCTGCCGGCGGCTACCTGGTACGAGAAAAACGACCTTAGCACCACCGACATGCACCCCTTTATCCATCCCTTTAGCAAAGCTGTGGATCCGGTGTGGGAAGCCCGCTCTGACTGGGAGATTTTTAAAGGCGCCTCCAAACGTTTTTCTGAACTCACCAAAGGCCATCTTGCCAAAGAAAAAGATATTGTGCTGTTGCCACTGCTGCACGACAGCCCGATGGAGATTTCGGAAACTGCCGATGCCATCGACTGGAAGACATCGGGCAAAGCGCTGATGCCCGGCAAGAATATGTCGAAAATTATTGCGCTGGAGCGCGATTATCCCGAAACATATCATCGCTTTACCACCCTCGGCCCGCTGATGGTAAAAGCCGGCAACGGCGCCAAAGGCATCAACTGGAATACAGTTGATGAAGTAGAATTTTTGAAAAAGCTCAACAAAACCTCTGAACATAAGGGTGAGACCAACGGCCTGGTGCGCATCGAAAGTGATGTGCAGGCTGCCGAGGTGATTCTTACCCTGGCGCCTGAAACCAATGGCCATGTGGCGGTGAAAGCCTGGCAGGCGCTCGGGAAAATTACCGGCCGCGAGCATGCGCATCTGGCACGAAGCCGCGAAGACGAGAAGATACGCTTCAAAGATTTGCTGCGTCAGCCGCGTAAAATCATCACCTCGCCCATCTGGAGCGGTGTCGACTCGGAAGAAGTGTCGTACAATGCCGGCTATACCAACGTGCATGAGCTTATCCCGTGGCGCACCCTCACCGGCCGACAAACTTCCTATCAGGACCATCCGTGGATGCTCGCCTTTGGCGAAAACCTGGTGTGCTACAAGCCACCTCTCAACACCAAATCCATCGACGAAAAGTTGCTTACCCTTACCGGCAATGACGAGTATTTGATCATCAACATGATGACACCACACAACAAATGGACGATACACTCGTCGTGGTCGGATAATCTAATCATGCTCACGCTGGGACGCGGCGGCCCGGTGGTATGGATGAGCGAGATCGACGCTGAGAAAATCCATCTCAAAGACAACGACTGGGTGGAGGTTTTTAACCTTAACGGGGCGTCGGTGGCGCGGCTTATCGTATCGCAGCGCATACCCGAGGGCGCCCTGGTGATGTACCACAACCAGGAGCGCACGGTGAACATGCCCACAAATCAGATAAACGGAAACCGCGGTGGTGTACACAATTCAGTAGAACGCCTCAGCCTCAAACCAACGCACATGATCGGCGGATACGCACAGTTGGCCTGGGGATTCAACTACTACGGCACCATCGGCTCCAACCGCGACGAGTTTGTAATCGTTCGCAAATTAAAAAAGGTAGAATGGAATGATGAACCCATCAAGGAAACCACTAATAACAGATAGCTATGAAAATACGTGCACAAATAACGATGATCATGAATCTCGATAAATGTCTCGGATGCCATACCTGCTCGGTAACCTGCAAAAACGTCTGGACGTCGCGCAAAGGGATGGAGTACGTGTGGTTTAACAATGTAGAAACAAAGCCGGGAATCGGTTATCCTGATCACTGGGAAAACCAGGAACGCTACAAGGGGGGCTGGAAGCTTGCCGGCAAGAAGCTTAGCCCCCGCATGGGCACCAAAGCCGGCATCATGAAAAATATCTTTGCCAATCCTGACATGCCACGCATCGGCGATTATTATGAGCCTTTTACCTTCAACTACAAAATCCTGCACAGCGGCTCCCGCTTCAAAACGCCACCTTCGGCGCGTCCTTATTCGGTGATGACCGGCCAGCCGATGGACAAGATACGCAAGTCGGCCAACTGGGACGATAACCTGGGCGGCACTTTTGAGAGACGCAGTGCCGACAAAAACTTCGATAATATCCAGAAGGAAATATATGGCGCCTTCGAGAATAGTTTTATGATGTATCTGCCACGCCTGTGCGAACACTGCCTCAACCCTTCTTGTGTGGCGGTGTGTCCTTCGGGGGCCATCTACAAACGCGAGGAAGACGGCATCGTGCTCATCGACCAAAACCGGTGTCGTGGCTGGCGCCAATGTGTTACGGGGTGTCAGTACAAGAAAGTTTATTTCAACTGGGAGACGCGCAAGTCGGAAAAGTGCACTTTTTGTTATCCAAAAATTGAAGTCGGCGAGCCGACCATCTGCAGCGAGTCATGCGTGGGCAGGATTCGTTATATCGGCATGTTGTTGTATGATGCTGATAAAATTCTCGAGGCAGCTTCTGCCGAAGAGGAGCAGGATTTATATCAGGAGCACTTAGGGCTTTTTCTGGATCCCAACGATCCGGAGGTGATAGCACAGGCTAAGCAGCAGGGCATCCCCCATAACGTTCTGGAAGCCGCCCGCCGCTCTCCGATCTATGAGCTGGCCATTCGCTGGAAGCTGGCATTCCCGCTACATCCCGAATACCGTACCCTGCCCATGGTGTGGTATATTCCGCCATTGTCGCCTATCATGCAGGCTACCGACAGCGGCAAGCTCGGCGTTAACGGTATACTCCCCGACCTGGACGCATTGAGTATTCCCAATCAATACCTGGCCAATATCTTTACCGCCGGCGACCAGGTGCCCATCAAAACTGCCCTGCGACGTATGCTGGCAATGCGTGCCTATATGCGCAGCAAAACGGTGGACGGAGTTGAAAATAGTGAAGTTCTTAATGGCACCGGCCTCACAGTTGCCGACACCGAAAAAATGTACCAACTGCTGGCTATCGCCAATTTCGACGACCGCTTTGTGATTCCCACCTCGCATCGCGAAGAGGCCAAAAACGTTTTTGATATAAAATCATCCTGCGGCTTTTCCACCGATCCGGGCTGTGACGCCGATAAGCTGCGCAATTTATTTGGAGGGTTTTAATGATGCTAATGACTTATAAAACGCTGGCGCTCTTGCTCTCCTATCCACAGGAAGAGTTGCAGCAATTTTTGGCGGAAGCCACTGATATACTTATTAGCGAAAAGCTACTGCCCACCGATGAAGTGCAAAAAGTGGCTGCTTTTATAGATCATTTTGCTCGCGAAGCGCTTTTGGAATGGCAGGCGCATTATGTGCAGCTTTTCGATTTCGGTCGCAGCACCTCGTTGCATCTCTTCGAGCATGTAATGGGCGTGTCGAAAGACCGTGGGCAGGCCATGGTGGATTTGCTGGAACTATACAACCAAAATGGCCTGCAGATGTCGGTAAACGAGTTGCCCGACTACCTGCCGGTTTTTTTGGAGTTTCTCTCCACACAGCCCGCCGACCGTGCCGCAGAGCTGCTGGCCTCGCCCATCGACATCATTGCGCGCATCGGGGCGGCTTTGGCCGAAAAGGACA
>JAAYIU010000177.1 GCA_012523265.1 Bacteroidales bacterium
AAGCCACAAATTCCAAAAACAATGTGGCGATAAAGGAGCGGTCTTCGTCGAATGAGTGCGTGCCAGCGTTCATGTAGCGTTCGCAGACGCTGCTGCCACGCATGTCATCGTAAATCTCGCGCACCATATCTTCTTCGTCAACCCAGTTTACTTTGTAGGCGTTGACTTTGCGCAGATAGTCCTTGTTTTCGGTGAGTTTTGCGATAAGCTGATTATCGATAAATTTGGTGTTGGGGCTTAGGTCATCTTCGGTGGGGTAGAACTTCTTCTTGTTTTCGTCCAGGCGTTTGGAGGCAAACCTTGTAAGCTGCACCATGAAGGCAAGCTGCCAGGTGACGAGTTCATAGATGCGCTCGGTACTTTTGAGCATATTTCTTTCGCCCACAGCCAGGTCGGAATTTTGGCTTACAAAATAGTTGTAAAGCGCTTGTAGCGCTTTCATCCGAAGGTGCCTTCTGGTTAGCATAAAACTATAAGAACAGTATGATAATGCATAATTACGGTGGCAAAATTATCTTTTTTTTCGTTGGGAGGAGAAGAAGTTGTCAGGTTTTAAAGTTGTCAGGTTGAGATGATTTGAAGTGATACCTGCAAATCGAGGAAGAAATGGCCTTATTTTTAATAAAAAAACCAGTGGAAAAGTTAACCGAAGGCCATAGCCTTATCGCCGGCGGGTAAGCAGAAAGCCCGCCCGACATCCCACATCATCAACATCTAAGGGCTATAATTATTTCGCCACTTCCGGGTTTATCCTTACCGACTAACGATTTTTGCCAAACAACTGAGAACTGAAAAAACCCCAGCCCCTTCGCTGCCTTAAAAATATTATTGTCTACTTTTGCGTTTCAAAACAATTCATACCAAACCTTTTTAAAATAAAATGGAAGAAGCAGAAAGATACCATCAACGCGAAGAGATATTTTCGAGAGCGATCAGAGCAGGCAAGCGTACCTATTTTTTTGATGTGAAAGAGACACGGGCGCAAGAGCGATTTCTTACCATCACCGAAAGTTTAAAACGTTTCGACAACGACAGTGGTAAGTTTTTCTACGAAAAACACAAAATTTTCCTTTACCAGGAAGACTTCGAGAAGTTTAAGGAGGGCTTGCTGGAAAGCATGGAATTTATTACCGTTGACTCCGAGCCACCCTATCACAGCGAGCAGAACGAGGTAACGGAAATAGAGCAGGAGATTAAAAACGTGAAATTTGAAGACCTCGATGGAGGCGTCGATGAAGAGGCCGAGGAAGTATAAAACCACATGGCTATACAGTGATTAATAATCATAAAGCTGGCTCACGGGCTGGCTTTTTTGTTAAGTTTCAGCATTCGGCAACGGCCACGTGTTGATTTCTTTTCACAACAATTGTAAGAGATGCGTCATTTAAGTTATATTTTTGCAACTGAATAAAAGAGAGCAAAAAGATGGGAAAAATAATAGCTATAGCTAACCAGAAAGGAGGCGTTGGAAAAACTACCACCGCCATCAATCTGGGTGCAGCGCTGGCAGTACTCGAATACAAAACGCTGATTATCGATGCCGACCCGCAGGCCAACGCCACTTCGGGAATGGGGATCGATCCGCGCAATGTACAGACCAGCATCTACGAATGTATCATCGACGACAGCAACCCCGACGGTGCCATCCTTGCATCCACCACGCCCAACCTCTTTCTCATCCCGGCACACATCGACCTGGTGGGAGCAGAGATAGAAATGATTAATCTGCCCAACCGCGAAAAGATGATGAAACGCGTGATCGATAAAATCAAAGATAACTACGATTTCATCCTTATCGATTGCTCGCCATCACTGGGATTGGTGACAATAAACGCCCTTTGTGCCTCCGATTCGGTGATCATTCCGGTACAATGCGAATATTTTGCGCTCGAAGGGCTGGGTAAACTACTCAACACCATCAAGATCGTGCAGTCGCGGCTCAACGAGGCGCTCGACATCGAAGGCATCCTGCTCACCATGTACGACACGCGTTTGCGGCTCGCCAAGCAGGTGGTGGAGGAGGTGAGGACGCATTTCCAGCAAATGGTCTTTGATACCATCATCAGCCGCAACACCAAGCTTGGCGAAGCACCCAGCTTTGGCGAAACCATTATTATGCACGACGCGCAATCGTCAGGTGCTATCAACTACCTGAACCTGGCGCGCGAAATTTTGCAGAAAAACCAGCTTACCCGCATGCGTTCTGCTGACTACCAAATTGATTTATCCGATGACAAGTAAAGCCAGAAGAAGTGCCTTAGGGCGTGGCCTGGAAGCCATCCTGCAAAGCCCCGATACCGATATCACTTCCAAAGATATTTCGGGCAACTACGTGGTGGGCGCCATCGCCAACATCGCCATCGCCAAAATAGAAACCAACCCTTTTCAACCGCGCAACGATTTTGAAGAGGAAGCCCTCAACGAACTCGTCGAGAGCATCCGCGAACAGGGCATCATTCAGCCCATTACGGTGCGCAAGCTGGGTTACGACCGCTACCAGGTGATCTCAGGCGAGCGCCGTCTGCGTGCTGCCAAAGCTGCCGGCCTGGAAGATGTGCCGTGTTACATCCGCGTGGCCAACGACGAACAGATGCTCGAGCTGGCGCTGATAGAAAATACCCACCGCGAAGACCTCAACTCTATCGAGATTGCCATCAGCTACCAACGGCTGATCGAGGAGTGCAACCTCACACAGGAAGCCTTGAGCCAGAAGGTGAGCAAGAAACGCTCGACAGTAGCCAACTACCTGCGGCTGCTCAAACTGCCCGCCGAGGTGCAGCTCGCTATTCGCGACGGGAGCATCAGCATGGGGCAGGCGCGCAATTTTATCAATATTCAGAGTCACCAGGATCAGCTGACACTGCTCCAAGAGATAATCTCGCAGGGACTTAACGTGCGGGAAGTAGAGCAGAAGGTAAGAGATATTAATAAACCCAGGCGCTAAAAAGCAAAACCGGTTAAGTTGCCCGGCAGGATAACCGAAATGACACAACGCATCGGCAGCGGTTACCAAACCAAAGTACAGATAAAACGCAATCCCAAAGGAGAAGGAAGCATCGTTTTTAAATTTAGTTCTGAAGAAGAGATGGAACGCCTGCTTGGATTGCTCGATAGTACAACCGATACTTCCCAAAACGATAAGTGAGTAACATGCATGACGACGCCCGTTGTAAGCTGATGCACCAACAAGAAAACCATCCGGCGAAACTGAGGGTTTCCTTTGGGCGAGGTTTGCTGCTGCTGCTGGCGTTGCTGGTAACCTTTGCCGCACAGGCACAACAAAACGGTGCCACAGCTCCTGCCGATTCAGTGCCCTGGCACAATGCAAAAAAAGCCACACTTTACTCCGCCGTTTTGCCGGGGCTTGGTCAGGCTTACAATCGCAAATACTGGAAAATCCCGGTCATCTACGCGGGCTTTGGCGCACTGGCTTATTTTATCACCACCAACACGCGCAACTACCAAGATTTTCGCACAGCCTACAATATTGTTTATACCAACGACACAACCGCCTTTGCCGGTAATGAGCTGGTGGTAAAATACAATGCCAACCTCACACAACTGCAGGAGGGTCGCAACTATTACAGGCGCAACACCGAGCTCAGCTGGATCATAGCCGGTGTGCTCTACCTGCTGCAGATCGTCGATGCCAGCGTGGATGCCAACCTTTACAATTTTGACGTGAGCGATGACGTGAGCCTGCAGTTTACGCCAGTACACGACAACTATCTCTTTTCGTCACGACCGGCCGTGGGTCTTACGTTGCGTTACAAACTATAATCTTATTTTTTTATGAAAATAGCTTTGATAGGATATGGCAAAATGGGAAAGCTCGTCGGGAAGATAGCCACAGAAGCAGGCCATCAGATTGTGGCCACAATTGATAAACCCAACGATTGGCAAATTAATGAAGCAGCACTCCGCCAGGCCGATGTTGCTATCGAATTCAGCACACCCGACGCCGTGGTGGAAAACATTTATGAATGCTTCCGACGCAACATTCCGGTAGTTACGGGCACCACAGGATGGGAGCACCACAAAGCCGACGTGCGCGCCTATTGCGTTCAGAATCATCAGACTTTATTTGCGGCTTCCAATTTTAGTTTGGGTGTAAATGTGTTTTTTCGGCTCAGCCGCCAACTGGCCGCAATGATGAACGAGCTGCCCGGCTACGAAGTTCGTATCGACGAAACCCACCACATCCACAAGCTCGACAAACCCAGCGGAACGGCACGCGTGCTGGCCGATGATCTCGTAGATAAGTTGCATCACAAAACCGGCTGGAGCTCCGACAAAAATACCGACAACGAGACCATTGCTGTCATTTCGCATCGTATCGGTGAGGTAAATGGCGAGCACATCGTTACCTACACCTCGCCCGAAGACATTATTGAAATAAAACATACCGCCCTGAGCCGGCGTGGTTTTGCCCTCGGCGCCCTGAGGGCAGCACAATGGGTTATGGGCAAAAAAGGCTTCTTTACCATGGACGATATGACCGGTGCCGCGCATTAACATTTATTAACCACCTGCCGGCACGCCTTTAATGCTTTTCGCGTTTCAAGTTATTAATTTTCAAAAACAAAAAATGTCAACACTCATCATCCTGATTCTCATCTTTCTCTTCTTTCCCGCCTTCCTTGCACCTATCTTCCCGAAAGCCGGCATAAGCCGATGGAAGGCCTTTGTGCCGATGCTTAACTATTGGGAGTGGAACCGCCTCAACGACAAGCCCTGGTGGTGGTTTCTGCTGCTGCTGGTGCCTTTCATCAATATTTTTATGGTTTTTCTGATGATTGTAGAAACGGCCAAAGCTTTTGGTAAATTCGACCTGGGCAACCAGGCGCTGGCAGTGCTGTTTCCTTTTATCTATCTGCCCTGGCTGGGCACCGACAAACACCAGAAATACATCGTTCCCACCAAGCGCACCAAAGTAAAGAAGACGGTAACACGCGAGTGGGTCGATGCCATCATCTTTGCTGTAGTGGCGGCCACCATCATCCGCACTTTTATTTTCGAGGCCTACACCATCCCCACCTCTTCTATGGAAAAATCGTTGCTGGTGGGCGACTTCCTTTTTGTGAGCAAAGTGGCTTACGGTCCGAAAGTTCCCAACACGCCGCTGGCCTTTCCTTTTGTGCATCACACCATGCCTTTTACCGAATCTGCCAAGAGTTACCTCGAATGGATAAAGCTGCCCTACTACCGCTTTCCGGGATTTGGCCACGTAGAGCGTTACGATGCCGTGGTTTTTAACTATCCCAGCGGCGACACGGTGGTGTTGCAGCGGCAAAGCGAAGATTACTACCAGATTGTCCGCGACGAAGGCTACAAAGAAGTGTGGCGCAAATACGATGTGGTGGCGCGCCCTGTTGACAAACGCGAAAACTATATCAAACGCTGCATGGGGCTGCCCGGCGACACCATTACCATCATTAATAAAGAGGTATTTGTAAATGGCCAAAAAGCTTTCGTGCCCGAAGGCCAGCAGTTTCAATATACCGTAAACACCAGCGGCAGCAGCTTCCGCCAGGGTGAGCTTACCAGCCTGATGGACATGATGAATATTTCGGAGGGCTACGCCATCATTCCCGGAAGGGGCTACTGTAAAATAGAGATGGGCGACGACGGCAACGCCACCATGCTCTATCCGGCACGCAGCCGCACCGGACAGATTTATTACACAGCAGGATGGCTGCCTGCTAACCAGTTTTATTTGCCCATGAGCAGCGAAAAAGCCGACCTGCTCCGGCAGAACCCCCGCATCGCCAGCGTGGAGATGGAGATGATGTCGACCGAAAATGTGAGCGACCGCGTGTTTCCGCACGACACCCGCCACTACCGTTGGAACCAGGACAACTTCGGGCCGCTATGGATTCCCAAAGCCGGCGCAACGGTGCCCATCAGCATGGACAACATTGCGCTCTATCGCAAAATAATCGACGCCTACGAAAACCACGACCTGCGCATAGAAGGCGATAAGATTTTTATTGATGATCAATTGGCCGAGAGTTATACCTTTGCCCAGGATTATTACTGGATGATGGGCGACAACCGCGACAACTCGCTCGACTCACGCTTCTGGGGCTTCGTGCCCGCCGACCATATCGTGGGGAAAGCTGTGTTCGTATGGCTGTCGCTGGATAAAAACAAAGGCCTGTTCGACGGCAAAATCCGATGGAGTAAATCCCTGCGAACGGTCAAATAATCAGAAACCTTTTTTTTATAACTTAAAATATGAAAACGATGAAAAAACCTATTGCTTTATTAATGATGCTGCTGCTGGTGGCAGGCACTGCCATGAGCCAGAAACACTTTACCGGCAAGATCACCTACAAAATCGATTTCGATATGAAGGACTTGCCCGAGGAGGCGCGCGGTATGCTTCCCAAAACCATGACCATGCTCATTGGCGACAACAAGGTGAAAACAGAGATGTTTACACAAATGGGAACACAGGGTTCCATTGTCGATTTGAGTAAAGGCGTTCAAACAAGCCTGATCAATATGATGGGGCAGAAGTACGCCATCCGCCAGAGCGCCGAAGAGATAGCTCAGGAAGTTGCAAGCCAGGGCGAAATGGAAGTAACCGTTACTGACGAAACGATGGAAATCGCCGGCTACACATGCAAAAAAGCCATTGTGAAAAGCAGCAACGAGAGCGATCCTGTTTTCACGGCCTGGTTTACCGAAGAGCTTGCAGCCCCTGAAAACATCAACTTCAACAATGCTTATTTCAAGGAGATAAAAGGCGTAATGCTCAAATACGATATGGCTGCCGGCCAGGGCATGACCATGACCATGACCGCCATTGAGGTGGAAAAGATGAAGGTGAAAGACAAAGAGTTTGAAATCCCCGAAGGCTACCAGGAAACCACACAGGAAGAGATGATGCGCAATCTGGGCGGCTGAGGCTTCGGCAGGCTCAACAATCGCTCGTGGTCTTAAAAATTTAATTCTACAACCCCCGTTGCAAAATGATGCGGCGGGGGTTTTGTTTAGAATAAATGTGGGTAATAAAGTGGCTCTCCTGTTAGATGCAGATTATCTCTCCACCAAACCGGAATTTAAAAGAGTTTGGTTTTTTTAGAAAAACATTGGACTATTGAAATAAGATCGCCCGGGCACAGAGAAAACAAAATATTGTATTTTCGCACAGTGGATAAAGTTGGTGAAATAGAGATCAGGGTTGTCGGGATGTCGGGAAACTTAGAGTTAAATCCTGATAATTACGACATTAAGCATATTGCAAACATTTTGCAAAATGTAGAGGACTTGTTATTCCCTAATGCCAAAAAAGATCGCCCACTGATCACCTATGATATTCGCGATGGCTCTGTAATGCATATTTTCAAGACTGCAGCTCAATATGTAATTGGATTCAGTGCCATTTTAGGTCAAATAGAACAATCAAAATCAATTGATTTCCTCGACCTAAAAACAGCAGTAGCAATCGAAAATCTTCAGCATCTTTCACAGCAGAAAAACTACGAATTTCAGTTTAGAACCTCTATTAAAAAAGATATCGAATTGTCAATAAATCCAGCTACCAGGTTTTTCAGAACTGAAGATACCTGGGCGGAGGCGGAATTTTATTTTTATGGCATCCTAAAAGATGCCGGTGGGAAAGGTAAGGCCAATATTCATATTGACACTGACGATTTTGGATACCTAACCATTGAAACAGGACAAGAGTTCTTGATGGGGCAGGAAGAAAATTTGTTGTACAAGAATTTTGGCGTACGTGCTACCGGAAAACAAAATCTTAAAACCGGAGAAATCGATACTAAATCATTAAAGCTCGTAGAACTCATTAATTATGATCCGAAATTTGATTCGGAATACTTAACATCATTAATTTGGAAGGCAAAAAAAAGCTGGAAAGATGTTGATGCCGACGCGTGGTTATCAGAACTTAGAGGAGGATATGAAACATAGTGTACTGTTAGATAGCAGCTTCTTTGTGCGGTTGTTGAATGACGAAGACCTCCTACATGAAAATGCTAAAGGGTATTTTCGCTATTTTCTTGAAAATGATGTAACACTAAAGGTTTCTACAATTTCAATTGCTGAGTATTGTGTAAGAGGTACGATTGATGAATTGCCACTGCGAAACATACAGATAATTCCTTTCAATCTATATCAGGCGAAACGAACAGGCGAATTCGCCAGTGTTATTTTTGAAGAAAATAAAATTAGTAAAGAGAAACTCTCTCCTCGCGCCATAATTCCTAATGACTCTAAACTATTTGCCCAAGCCGATCTTGATACCACGATCACATATTTCGTGACTTCGGACAGCAGATCAAAGAGTACATTTTCAGCTCTTAAAAAGCGAATAGGACTTAAGTTTGAAATAATAGATATCTCAATTCCTTACACCGAAACGTTTGGAATCCTGGACATGCAATAAGGGAAAATCCACCAGACAGCAAACATACTATGAAGCCAAAACATGAAAACATATTCGCGGCAGTAGTGATCGTACTGCTGGGGGCGTGGTTTCAAAACGCGTACATCAACGACTTCCCGTCGCATACACATGCGTGGGCGCAAGCCGACAGATATGCGCTGGCGCTTGGGTTCATCCGCAATGATTTCAACTTTTTTGAGCCGGAGACTTTTGTGTACAACCACCAGTTTCCCGACGATTGGGAGGTGCCATCCCCCACCACCATTACAGCAGTCGATTTCCCGATGCACGACTTTGTGCCTGCCGTTTTTATGAAATTGCTGGGAACGACAGCGCCATGGGTGTTTCGGGTGTATGTTTTGCTCTATAGTTTTCTCGGCCTTTTCTTTTTGTTTAAAACGGCCAAACTGCTGACTGCCAGTTTCTACAAATCTCTGTTCGTAGTCATTTTTGCTGCTACGTCGCCGGTTTTTGTCTATTATCAAAATGGCTTCCTGCCTACCATTCCTTCGCTGGCCAATGCGATTATCGGTGTTTATTTTTATATAAAATATTTAGCCGGCAACAGGAATTCCGATTTTTATTGGTCGATGTTGTTTTTAACGCTTGGAGCGCTTAGCCGCACTACTTTTGCCATTCCGTTCATCGCCATTCTCGGGCTTGAATTTCTCCGTGTGCTGCGGCGAAAGGCCGGCGTGTGGCCGAAGATAATTCCGGTGCTTGCCTCGGCTTTGGTGTTGTTTGGTTATTTCTTTTACAACAATTATTTAAGGGCGCATTATGGCTCCATATTTTTAAATCACATTTTGCCGGCCAGAAGCCTTCAGGAGTTTATCGATATCATTGTCATCGTAAAGGAGCGGTGGCTGCTACAATATTTTTCGGCAGCACATTATTTTATTTTGCTTTCGCTGATGATTGCTGCAATGGCTTTGGCAGCCACCAAAAAGAGCAGAATCGCCACGCTATCTCAAACGGTATTGTTTTTAACGGTAATCATGCTCATTGGTTGTATTGCTTTTGCGCTGCTGATGTTTCGCCAGTTTGCCGCACACGACTATTATTTCCTGGATACTTTTTTCCTACCAGCCATCATGCTTTTGATTATTATTCTTTCAGTGTTTCCGAACCTCAAAGCAAAATGGGCCGATGGCGCTTACGCGATCATGGTTTTGTTGGTGAGCATTCCGTTGGTAATCCTTGCCGGCAATTCACAAACGAACAGATACACCACAGAATATTGGGACAGGACTGCAGCAACCGTCAATAATTTTAAAAATGCTGAAACCTATTTAGATTCTCTCGGAGTAGCTGCTGATGCCAAAATGCTGGTCATCGACGCCTATGCACCCAATATTCCTTTTATCTTGATGAATAGAAAAGGCTATGCGGTGATGTATCCCAAACCGGAAAACATCCAGAATGCGTTATCGTGGGACTACCACTACATTGTAATGCAAAATGAGTTCTTTCTTTCCGACATCTATTCCGCTTTTCCTGAAGTAATCTGTAAAACGAAAAAAGAATGGGACAACGGGCGCATTATGATATGCACCCGGCAGCAAGCCGCTACTACGCAATCATTAACCGAATATCTTGGCCTCGACGATAAAATGCCTGTGCTTGTCGAAAGCATAAATTTCGATACCGTTGCCAGCAGTTTGTGGAGCAACGTAATTTCCACTTCGGAGTATTCTTTGTCAGGCAAAAATGCAGGAGTGCTTACAAAAGAGATGGAGTTTGGGCCGGCCTTCAAAACCAAAGATTTGCCAGAAATGAAAGAGGCGGGTAGGATGTTGCTGTTACAGGCTTATTTTCTTCAAGACACAGTAAGCAACGTTGAACTCGTGGTAGGGATTAGCGAGAATGCGAAAAACACATATTATAAATCCTACAATTTGCAAACGCTTCTCAAAAAACAAAAGCAGTGGGAGGAGCTAATCCTGCTGTTTCAGTTGCCAAAAGTAAACAGCGACGATTATGCACTCACTTTTCATATCTGGAACGTCGGCAAAGCAGAATTGTACATGGATGACCTCCAGATTAAAGTGTTTTAAATAAATTAAAGTGAGGCACATACCGAGCCGATATGCGCCTCACCCATAATATCATAAGCCACGGAAGGGCCTGATCTCCTACTTTAGCATTGCTATGCAAATAGGCAGCATTCGATAGCTGCTTACATCAGAGCGGCTGCTCCTCCCAATATTGCACCGAACACTGTAAGCAATAAAATAATGCCAAGCAATGATATTATTAACCCGGCAATAGCTAAGCCCTTTGGCTGTTTCATTACACCAACAAATGATAAGATCAGACCTAAGAGCCATAATATCCAGCCCAGAATGGGAACCCATCCAAAGAAAATTGCTATAATGGCCAGAACAAAACCTGCCGTTCCTATTCCATTAGAGGTTTTCGCAGGCTGATTAATGATCACTGTTTGTCCGCTTTGACTTTGTGGATTTTGTGTGTCGTTTGTCATTTTTTTTCTGATGTTTAATGTTTCCTACTCATAAGGCTTTTCGGAATCCGCCCCGTTTTTCTTTGGTGGTAACAGGTTGCCACTTTATGGTATGCGTGTTATTTTGTTCAGAATAATTATCTTGAAGAGGTGATAATTGGAGGCTCTCGTGATTGTTTCACGGAATTCTTTTGCTTGAAAGTCATACACATAACGATAGTGAGTTTTTGCGGTTAGTAATTCCAGTCTCTTCTTGCGCTGGGATACTCCATTGGCTTTGCTTAAAAGCCTTGCCGTCGGTAAAGGTCAACTTCAGGTTCTGTCGAAATGCGGTAGCACGCGGACTTTTTGTGTTGTTACGAGAAATACAGTCCTTTTCATAAAACTGACCTGCTAACAGGTAGCTTTTTTTATGCTTACCAACAAAACCTAATGCACCACACCTCATTTCTGACAGGGATTTTTGAGGCCTCAAATGTAATAAACTATTCCATTGACGGCAAAGGTGCTTTGCTAATTTATTTCCATTCCAGATAAGTGCTCCGATTACATTACGTAATTTTGGATTAATAGTAAAACATAAAATCTCTGTCAGGCATAAAGTCGAAGCGTCTCCAGAAGTAAATATCTTCTCCGGCCGCATGGCCTGTGCTGTCGGGAATTATTGAGACCATTTTAAGTTTTAGGCTGTCGGGCATGCGGAGCTGGTAGGTTGCCCACTCGAAAGGCTGCTTCCAGCGCTGTGTGGTAGTGATGATGTAGCACGCGCTGTCGAAGATTAACTGCTGGCTATAACCAATTTTGCAGGTTACTTCCTGCCGGGCGGCGGCAGTAACGGTAAACAAAATCCCTCTCAGGGTTCTTTTAAACGAAATGCTGTCGCTTCCCTGCCGGATGCTGATTGAGCCGATGGTGCCGTACGCCGCTTCATCAGGAAAAGGATAGAGCAGCGTTTGCCGCGCCGGTTTATCGGTAGTATTTCTGAAATAATAATAGCCATCTACTTCAAAAAGCCCGGGTGAGAGCCGGAAGGTAAGGTCTTCGGCATAAAACGACAAAGCCTGCCCGCTTGCGCTAAATTGCAGCAGGAGCGCGCCCAGTATTAAAATCCATATTTTCATTCATACAAAGAAAAGAAATTCTGTAATTGCTGCAGCGCTTATCTGAATAGTCCTACTTTTACTTTTGTTTTTTTATTAAAATGAAAATCGTCTCAATTGCGCTTCTTCTGTTTTTTACCATGACCTCTGCCACTGTTTACAGCCAGTCGGATAAGGACTGGAAGTTTATGAAGGAGGAAGATGGCATCCGGGTTTATACGCGCCACCGCGATGATATGCCGCTGAAAAGTGTACAGGTGGTGACGGAAGTCGAGGCGCGGCTCTCTTCGCTGGTAGCCTTGATGAAGGATTCTAAAAACCACCACAACTGGGTGTATGCCAACAAAGAGGCACGCGTTATCGAAGAATACAGCCAATTCCACTGGATGTTTTACGGATATTCCGACGCGCCCTGGCCGGTACTGGATCGCGACATGGTGGTGGAGGCGCATCTTGGTCAGGACGAGAAAACCAAAGCAGTGCGCAGCGAGTCGGAATGTCGTCCTGAGTTTCTCCCCAAAACCACTGGCGTGGTACGCATCAAAGATTGCCACTCGCTGTGGCTGCTCCAGCCTTTGGACGATGGCCGTGTGCGCATCACTTTCGAGATCAGCGTCGACCTGGCCGGAGCCATCCCCGCCTGGCTCATGAACCTGGTGATAGCCAAAGGCCCTTACCGCACCGTGAAAAATATGACCCAGGAAGTGCAAAAACCCAAATACCGCGACGCGGAGATTGACTATATTAAAGATTAAAAAAAGGAAATCATCAACCCGCTTGTCTTCAAAGGGATTCATTCATTTTGTCACTTGTTGGTAAATCTCAGCATAGAAAATCTTCAAATTTGCACAAGTCGGCATGAGTGGAAGTAGCGAATGTTGTAGTTTTGCCGAAATTATAAAAACAAAAATTTATAGAACTGATGATATCGACAGAGGTGAAAAAACAAAACATTGCCCTGGTGGCGCACGATCACATGAAACCAGATATGATGGCCTGGGTAAAATGGAACCACCGGAAACTTTCGGGACACCAACTGATATGCACCGGAACCACGGGGCGGCTGCTAAAAGATGTGCTCGACCGCGAGCTGACGGAGGAAGAAGCAGCGAGCACCGATATGATCCGGCTCAAGTCGGGGCCGCTGGGTGGCGACCAGCAACTTGGCGCCATGATCGCCGAAGGCAACATCGACATCCTGATATTTTTCTGGGATCCCATGGAGCAGCAGCCCCACGACGTGGATGTGAAAGCCTTGTTGCGGCTGGCCGTGTTGCACAATATCCCCACCGCCTCCAACCGTGCCAGCGCCGATTATCTCATCTCTTCGCCGCTCTTTGGCAGCGACTACGAACCCCTGCGCCGCGACTACCGCGAATACCTCCAACGATCAATCCGGTAGCGTTTGCCCTTTGCGTACCAGTTTTACTGAAATAATCAAATTAACAAGGTGCAGCGCACCGATGATCTTTGTAGTGAATGGAGGGCATGTGGAACTATGGTGCAGCGCACCGTGATATTAAAAGCAAGGCTTTTGGGATACTCAGCCAAAAAAACTTGCATCCGACTATACACAGCGGAGTTTTATCGGTGGCACTGTGTGGTAAAAACTTCCTCTCACTTTTTCACAAACTTCGTCCGATAGCGCTGGCTGCCATCATAAACTTCCAAAAGATACATTCCGTTTTTCAGGTTGGAAATATCCAAAACATTATCACGAAATGGTGCCTTAATTTCTGATCCGCTAAGATTGTAAATGAGAATCTCTGTGGGAGCCGATGGAGCGGTAATAAAAAGCTGTTGTGAGGCGGGATTGGGAAACACCGAAATCGCCGACGGGTGAGCGAGTGAGGGTGCGCTAACCGGCGCATTAAAAACCTCATGGATGGTGTCGAGCAGGGGCGTCCCCTGGATAATTCCCGATCCTGCAAAAGTTTCGAGGTAGTCGCCGGTGATCTCCCAGATGATAATTCCTCCGGCATTGTGATCCTTTACATACTGCGCTTTGTAGCTCACCGAAAGGGTGTTGTCGAAGGTTACGAAGGTGTTGATGTACTTTCCCAACAGATAGGGGCATTTCACCTGGTCGTACCAGTAGTAGCTGAACATATCCAAACGCTTGTGGATATTATAATAAAGCGGCTGGCCTTCGTCTTCCCAGAAAGTAAGGCCGTCGTATCCTGTGTGGCTGCCGTAGAGTTGCGTGCAACCGGCCAGCGCTTTACCGTAAAAGGCAATGCCCAAATTTATTTTTTCGGCGGGCACATTATAGGTTTCTGTAAGCAGCGTAAAAGCTCCGTCGAAACACCAAAGCGGATCGCCAATTTGCGGGCTGAACAGGGGCGTGTGGTGGTTGCTCTTTGCATCCCACGAGCCGTGAAAATCGTAAGTCATCAGGTTGACCATGTCGAGCAGTGGCAGCACATTTTCCCATTCGATATTGTCCATTTTATCTGTGGAGACGCCAAAGCACGACGTCAGCAGGAAATCCTGTCCGGTTTGGCTTCCCAATGCGTCGAGTGCCGTCCGCAGCTCCT
>JAAYIU010000345.1 GCA_012523265.1 Bacteroidales bacterium
CATAATATCCAAACAGCTCTGAGGTAGGTTTGGCGAACGGGCCATTGTTGGTGTGTGTGGCCGTTTGATAGAGAAATGTCCCTGTGCTGTCCTGCTGGAATTGCGGCTCTGAGAGCGTCAACGGGCCACCGGCGCCATACACATTCTGCACAGAGCGATAACGATAAGGATTGATGATTTTATAATTGTAGCTGTAGCTGATGCCGATACCTTTTTGTTTTTTGCCGCGCTTGGTGGTGATCAGCACCACGCCGTTGGCTCCTTTGGAACCGTACAATGCAGAAGCAGTGGGTCCCTTTAGAATATTCATCTCGGCAATGTCGGCCTGGTTGATATTGTTGATGGCCGATCCCCAGTCCTGCCCGCGGCCGATGTCGGTGAGGCCAGGCTGATTTTCGAGTGGCACACCATCCACCACGATCAGGGGCTGGTTGTCGGTGGTGAGGTTGTTGTTGCCACGGATAACGATGCGTGTGGTGCCGCCTTCCACACCGTCGGCCGACGAAATCTGTACGCCTGCCGAGCGCCCGCTAAGCGCCGAGAGCACGTTGGCAGAGTTGGACTTTTCGAGCGTGGCACCCTCAAAGCTCTGGGTGGTGTAGCCTATCTCCCGCTTTTCGCGCTTTATGCCCAGCGCCGTCACAACCACACCTTCGATGTTAACGGCTTCAGGAGTGAGCACTACACTGATTTGGGAACGCGCACCTACTTTTTCGGTAGCGGTAAAAAAACCCATAAACTTAAAAACCAATGTGTCGGCAGGGGCAACCCCTGCCAGTGTGTAAAGACCTTCCACATCCGTAATGGTGCCGCTGAAGGTACCTTTGACGTAAACCGACACGCCCGGTATTCCCAGTCCGTCGTCGGCGGAGGTAACACGCCCCGAAACCGTTAGCTCCTGCCCGTTAAGAATCGAAACGCCGAGCATAAACAACAAGGTTAGTAGTAATTTTTGCTTCATCTCACAAGTATTAATTGATAGTCATTTTAATAGCGACGCTGAGAATTAAGAAAATAATCCTCATTATTTTAGCCAGCAAATGTAATGAAGCAAAAGATATGGTTAACATTTTTTAAAAAAAAATCCGAAGGGCGCTGGGCGAAGGGCGCAAGGCGCGGGTCGAAGGGCGCTGAAACAATTTTTGAATATCGAACCGCAGAATATCGAATCTTGAATAATGCCTGCCCTGAGCTGGTTTCGACAAGCTCAACCACCGTTGTCGAAGGGAAGTAAAGAAAGCAGGGCGCGGAGCGTATGGCGCTGGGCGCAAGGCGCTGAAACAATTTTTGAATACCGAACCACATCCTGCACGTGCAGGTGCCTACCTGAGCTGAACGCCGGAACTGTGGACTACCTAATTTAATACCCATACTTATCCTTCCACCTTCCCTTGAGCCACTTGCGCACCTCTTCTTCGCGGGCATTCTTGCCGGGATCGTACAGGCGCGTATTTGCGATCTTATCGGGAAGGAAATTCTGCAACGCGAAATTGCCTTCAAAGGCATGGGCGTATTTGTACTCTTTGCCGTAGCCGATGTTTTTCATGAGTTTGGTGGGCGCATTGCGCAGATGCAGCGGTACGGGCAGGTCGCCGGTTTTTTCGACCAGCGCCAACGCTTCGTTGATGGCCAGGTAGGTGGCGTTACTTTTGGGCGAGGTGGCCAGATAAACAGCCGTTTGTGAGAGGATGATGCGTCCTTCGGGCCAGCCGATTTTGTTGATGGCATCAAAACAGGCGTTGGCAAGCAGCAGGGCATTGGGGTTGGCGTTGCCCACGTCTTCGCTGGCCAGGATCACCAGGCGGCGGGCAATAAATTTGGGGTCTTCGCCGCCGGCAATCATTCGCGCAAGCCAATAGACGGCTGCGTTGGGATCGCTTCCGCGGATGCTTTTTATAAACGCCGAAATCACGTCGTAGTGCTGCTCACCGCCTTTGTCGTACATGGCGATGTTTTGCTGGATGGTGTCGAGCACCTTGCCGTTGGTGATGCGTATTTCCGATTCGCTGAGCATTGCTTTTACCACAAGCTCTATGGCGTTGAAGAGTTTGCGGGCATCGCCTCCCGACACGCGAAGCAGCGCCTCGTCTTCGTCGATAATTATCTCCCTGCCGAG
>JAAYIU010000167.1 GCA_012523265.1 Bacteroidales bacterium
CAAAATAGTCCAAATCCTTTTTCGGAGTCAACCTTTATTCGGTTTTACAATTCTGATGACTCTAACGTGAAGGTGTTGTTACATGATGTAACAGGAAGAATTGCAAAAATAATTTATAAAGACTTTACCCATGCTGGTTATCATAAATTTACTTTAAATGCAGCAAACCTAAAACCGGGAATCTACTATTTATCAATGTTTTCGAATGAATACAAAGTCGACACAAAAAAAATTATAATTACAAATTAAAAATAAAAAAATCATGAAAACAATTCTTTACACTTTCATTTTCCTGATGATGAGCCAGGTGCTCATGGCGCAAATCCTTCACGTGCCGCAGCAATATTCCACCATACAAAACGGTATAGATGCAGCGCAAACCGGTGACACGGTATTGGTGGCGTCGGGCACCTATTATGAGTATATCAATTTTAACGGTAAAGCCATTACAGTTGCATCTCATTTCATTACCACCGGCGATACTGCCATGATTTCGCAAACTGTTATAAAAGCACATCCTGATTCAGTATCTTCCTACAGAGCTATAATATGGTTTAGAAACAATGAAGCCCGGCAGTCGGTTCTGTGCGGATTTACCCTCCGCGACAACAACAGAAGTCTTGGTGGAGGTGGTATCTCCTGTCAACATGCCAGTCCTACGCTTAAAAATCTTAAAATAATTAATAATTATGCGACTTATGAGGGCAGCGGCATATGGTGTGTTGATTCAGCAAGTCCTTTGATAGCGCATGTGGAGCTTTTAGGAAATACTTGTACTCATTATGGTGGAGCTATTGCCTGCAAAAATTTTTCAAATCCTGAAATATTTGATGTTGTAATGACAGGGAATATTTCACGCTTTGGGAGTGGGGGTGGAGGTGGATTTTATTGCACGGAGTTTTGTAGTCCGGTGTTCGAAAATGTGACTTTTTCGCTGGATTCGTCAGACCAATCCGGCAGCGCTATCCTATGCTTCCAATCCAACATCACCGTGCGCAATGCGCTAATCACAGATAATCATGTGTGGCAGGATGAGCATGGCGGCACAATAGCCTTATATGATAGCAGCATAGGGAACTTTACCAACATTACCATGACCAACAACACCGGCAATACAGATGGTGGCGTGTATTTGTATGGAGGAAGTTCGGCAACTTTTACAAATAGCATCCTCTATAATAATGCGCCAGCGGAGTTATTCTTTAATGAAATGAGTTCGCCGGCAACGCTCACCGTAAGCCACTGTAATATTGCCGGTGGCGAGGCGGGCGTGGTGCACTCCGACAGCATCTCTATCCAGTGGCTCGAAGGAAATATAGATGCCGACCCGGCTTTTGCGGGTTCGGGCGCAACACCTTTTGCCCTTAGCGAATCGTCGCCCTGCATCGACACCGGCACCGCCGACACCACCGGTCTGATGCTGCCCGCCGTCGATCTACTGATGAACCACCGCATCTGGGACGGCAACCACAACGGCGTCGCCATCATCGACATGGGCGCTTATGAGTTTGATTCCGCTCCACTCGGCGTGGTATCTCCGGAAAATCCGGGCAGCGAAGCCACAGCGCTTACCGTTTTTCCAAATCCTGCAAAGGAAAGTTTTGAGGTAGCTTTTGATTTGGAAAAAGCGCAGCAGGTTTCGCTTCAAATCTTTTCGCTCACCGGCGTATTGGTTCATCAAATGCCGGCAACACTTTACCAGAGAGGCAGCCGGCAACTAACAGTTGATGTTTCGCACCTGCGTCCGGGAATTTATCTGCTTCGGCTAATGTCATCAGAAGGAATAACAACGCAGGCCAGCGTGGTGGTGCGGTAAGAACCCTGACAGGGTTTGGAGAAGCGCATGGCTGTTTAGAATTTGCCGAAACCCTGTCCGGGTTTAGAGATTAGAGATGCGCCTCGCTGTTCAACGCCCGCCGAAACCCTGTCAGGGTTTACTGCGGCGTCTTCCTTTTGCGGAAGCTAAACTTGCGCTCGGTGCCTTTGAGCAGCCGCTCTACGTTGTGGTGATGCGTCAACGGGACGAAAATCCCTACCATCACAGCAAGCAAAAGCAGCGACAAAGAGTGCGGGTTGAAGAAGATGATGGTCACAAACGGGAAAGTTACCGAGGCGGTGATAGACCCCAGCGAAACATAACCCGTAATTGCCAGCACGACCACAAAAATAACGATGGCCACCAGCACCGCCTGGGGATACAATGCAATACCAACGCCCAGCAAAGTGGCGATACCTTTGCCGCCTCTAAAGCCGGCGAATACCGGAAAGACGTGTCCCAGAACCGCAACAGCAGCCAGCGCAATGCGGAAATGAATCATCGCCAGCTCGCTCATGGTTTCCGGAGCAAAATAGACCGAGAGATACACCGCCAGCCACCCTTTGAAGATGTCGAAGAGCAATACGGGGATGCCCGCTTTGGCACCCAGCACACGGATGGTGTTGGTGGCGCCGGCATTGCCGCTGCCTTGCGTGCGTACGTCGATGCCATAAAAAATTCTGCCTATCCATACTGCCGACGGGATGCTCCCGATCAAAAATGCAGTGATGATGCCTGCTGCTATCAGAAAATAGTATTCCATAATTTTATTCGTCTTGGTTAGTGTCGTCTGCGCGCCAGGCGCGCAAAATTCTGTTTTTTGTAGAAGTGGGCATGTTAATGTAGCGATAGCCCTGTTCGTCGCCCTTGCTTTTGCGGCTGCTCACCTCTTCCATGAGCATGGTGTTGTAATCGTTGTTCGACGAAGTGGCCTGCATCAGGTTGCCGCTGTATTGAAAGATGTACCACTGCCGCCGATCTATTTCTATATAAATAGTGAGGATGTCGCCGCTGCGTTTGCGGAC
>JAAYIU010000251.1 GCA_012523265.1 Bacteroidales bacterium
ACTGCAATCGCTTGTCACGGGACGAATTTTTGAAGATACCGGCTGGATACTCGAAGATGAGCAATCCGACATACCCGGATTGATACGTACCCTTTATGATGCACGTCAGCTTGCGCTGAAAGATGAAAGCTATGGATTCTACAAGTTTGCTGATTGGCTGCCGGTACACGAATACCTGAAAGGCTCTTCGGCTCCTGTCACCTATCGAAGCGAGCATCTGGCTGATCATCTGGGGCTTAAAAATCCGTGGCTCACCTTTAGCGGCTACTAGCCCGAAAAGGGAGCCGGCATGCGAACCTGCTCATTCAAAGAAATCGAAGCATACGCTGTGTGTGGACGCCTCGACCATCAAAGTGGAAAAGTGCTGGTGGTAGCTTCGGCAGGTAACACTGCCCGGGCTTTTGCGCGCGTGTGTTCCGATAATAAAATCCCTTTGCTGCTTTGCGTTCCCGAGGATCGAATAGAGGTTCTTTGGTTTGATGAACCCATAGACGACTGTGTATAACTGGTGGCTTCCCGCAAGGGCAGCGACTAATTCGATGCAATTCACCAGTCGAATCTGGCCTGCCAGATAGATGGCTTCGTGATGGAAGGAGGCGCCAAAAATGTAGCCCGCCGCGATGGCATGGGAACCACGGTGTTGTCGGCCGTAACCACTATTGGACGCATCCCCGATTATTATTTTCAGGCTGTTGGAAGTGGCACCGGAGCCATTGCTGCCTGGGAAGCCAACATGCGGCTGATAGACGATGGCCGCTATGGCACCAACAAAATGCGACTGATGGTATCGCAAAACGAGCCTTTTGTCCCGCTCTACGATGCCTGGCAAGCTGATTCACGCAAACTTTTTTTTGCCAGTGATGCCGAGGCGCGCGCCCAGGCTGATCAGATTGATGCCAAAGTGCTCAGCAATCGCAAGCCACCTTACGGGCTTATCGGCGGGCTTTACGATGCGCTGAAAGACACGCAGGGATCGGTGCTCACCGTCAGCAACCCGCTTTTGCGTCAGGCTGCCGCTTTGTTCGAAAATATTGAAGGTATCGATCTTCATCCCGCAGCAGCGGTAGCAGTAGCTTCGCTCATAGAAGCTGTAAATAATAAAACAGTGGACAAAAACCATTGCATCATGCTCAACATCACCGGCGGCGGCGAAGAGCGCTTTAAAAAAGAAAATGTCCTGCATTACCTTAAACCTAAGTTGGTTTTTGATATTGATCCGGATTTTGAAGAAGTAAAAAGCCGGCTGCAAACTCTTTTCGCGAAAGATGTTGCCTCGGTTGCAGTTGCTAAAGAGTAGCATAGTTCCTGTCGTTCAATTTTATCAATCATTTTTTTTAGATGTGATAAACGTTATTTTTGCCTGCGATTGATCACCCGTCACATTCAAAAACACAAATGATTAATAATAAAAAAGTAGTCGTAGTATTGCCGGCCTACAAAGCTGGCAGAACCCTTGAGAACACTTATCGTGAAATCCCGCACGATCTGGTGGATGAGGTGGTGATAGTCGACGATCATAGTCCCGACGATACCGTTGAAGTAGCGCGCCGCATCGGCATCCGGCACATAGTGATACATCCGGCCAACACCGGCTATGGCGGAAACCAGAAGTCGTGTTACAAAAAGGCACTCCAACTTGGTGCCGACATAGTGGTGATGCTGCACCCCGACTACCAATATACTCCCCGGCTGATTCCTTCGATGGTGTACGTTATCGCCAACGACATCTACCCTGTGGTGATGGGCTCGCGTATCCTGGGGCGGGGCGCATTAAAGGGAGGAATGCCTTTTTATAAATATGTAGCCAACCGCCTGCTCACCTTTGTGCAAAACATCCTGCTCGATCGCAAACTTTCAGAATATCACTCAGGCTACCGGGCTTTTTCGCGTGAGGTACTCCAGCGTATCAATTTTGAAGACAACTCCGATGATTTTGTTTTTGACAACCAAATATTGTCTCAGATTTTTATGGCCGGTTTCGAAATAGGCGAAATCACTTGCCCTACCAGCTATTTTGATGAAGCCTCAAGCATCAATTTCCGGCGTAGCGTGAAATATGGCTTTGGTGTCTTGCAAACCTCCATCATTCATTTCCTGCATCGAAAAGGAATTATCAATTCACCACTTTATGCACCAAAAAAATCTTAAAGATGTGGATGCTATCATCCGGCAGATTCAGCTTTCGGGCAGGGCGAAAGTGCTTGACATAGATTTTTACCAACGCGCCGATGTTGTAGCCATTGCACGCGAACTTATCGGAAAGGTGCTGGTCACCAATTTTGATGGTGAACGCACCGCGGGCATCATCACCGAAACCGAAGCTTACGCCGGCATTACCGACCGTGCCTCCCATGCCTGGAACAACCGCCGTACGCCCCGCACCGAGATTATGTACGGAGCCGCCGGGCATGCATACGTTTATCTTTGCTATGGGATTCATTCGCTCTTTAACGTGGTGACAAACACCATCGGCATTCCGCACGCCGTGCTTATCCGTGCCATTCATCCTATCGAAGGAGTGGAGGTCATGCTGAGGCGTGCAAAACGAACCCTGCCTGACAAAACCTTTGGAAAAGGTCCCGGAAAAGTTTCAAAAATTTTAGGTATTCATTATTCTAATTCGGGATTGCCGCTCACGGAGCGCTCGGGAAAGATTTTGATAGAAGATCGCCAGGTTACTTTCCCGGCTGATGCCATCAAGGCCACACCACGTATTGGCATTCAGTATGCAGGCGCTGATGTTGCTTTGCCTTACCGGTTTGTGATAGAATAAAAAAAAAGCCCCAAAACTTCTTTTGGGGCTTTCAACTTTTCACGTTCCGATTAGCTAACACTTTCGGTCAGGTCAGTTCCGGGTTTGAATTTCACAACCTTCTTGGCAGCGATTTTCAGTTCCTTTGCGGTCTGTGGGTTACGGCCGATACGTGCAGCGCGCGTAGCAACGCTAAACGATCCGAAGCCTACCAATGCAACTCTGTCGCCTTTGGCCAGGGCTTCGCCTGTGTTTTTGATAAAAGCATCCAGTGCTCTTTTTGCTTCTGCTTTTGTGATGTTGGCATCATTTGCCATTGCATCGATTAATTCTGCTTTGTTCATGGTATAAAAAATTTTGATTAACAATAAATTTTCAAATCGCCTACAAATATAAGTCAAACCGCAAAAGTAGCAAGTTATACCTGTTAAAAAATATTTTTTTGTTAATAAATTGCCTCTTTTGTTGATAAACCGCGTTAAAAATCCTTAATTTCAGAGCGGTACAGCCCTATTTTGCGATTTATCCGGTCACTTGCCATCGCTCATTGATATCAAAACCATTCAGAAAGTTTCTGGTGCTCATCCGCGTTTTGCCAGCCATTTGCAATTCCTGGATATCGATCAGGCCATCCTCACCATATATCTTTAAATACGTTTTAGAGTCGGTAACGATGCTTCCGGGAGGGGTTGTGGCAGCCATGTTTTCGTAAGCCGCCCGGTATATTTTTACAGGAAATAGCGATCCTTCAGGATTCCTCAACACCGTGTAGGCCGTGGGGTAGGGACTTAGCCCTCTTATTTTGTTGTATATTTTTTTTACCGGTTTTTCCCAGTCGATCAGGGTGTCTTCTTTAAAGATTTTGGGAGCCTGCCGTGGCATCCGGTTCATGTTTGCAGGCCATTGCTGCCGCTGCCGGGTGTAATCACCACTACGGATGGCTTGTGCAGTTTTAACTACCAAATCGGCACCGGCATACATCAGCCGGTCGTGCAGCTCACCGGCATTCTCGGTAGCCCCAATGGCCATTTTTTTCTGAAAAATGATGTCGCCGGTATCGATGTCGTGCTGCAGAAAAAAAGTGGTGATGCCGGTTTCCGTTTCGCCATTGATGATGGCGTGATTGATGGGAGCAGCTCCCCTGTAGTCGGGCAGCAGCGAGGCGTGCAGATTAAAGGTCCCCAATTTGGGCATCGCCCATATCACCTCCGGCAGCATGCGGAAAGCTACCACAACGCCAAGGTCGGCCTGCAGCTCTCTGATGGTCTCCACAAAGTCTTGTGCCTTCAGCCGCTCGGGTTGCAGCACTGTAAGTCCATGGCTGAGCGCCGCAATTTTTACAGCCGGCTGCATCAGTTTTTTGCCGCGACCAGCGGGTTTATCAGGTGCCGTAACCACTGCTGCTATCTCAAAGCCTGCCGCCAGCAATGCTTCGAGCGAAGCTACCGCAAATTCCGGCGTGCCCATAAAAACGATACGTAACTTTTTACTCATAGCCGAAGGATAAAAAAAATACCTGTTCGTAAAGAAACAGGTATTTGTCGTTTTTTATTCGATAGCTTTATTTGATCATCCCTTTTGCGTGGGCAATAGTTTTGTCGATTTCTCTTGCTTCCTGACTTCTGGGAAATTTATCTTTTATCTGTTTGTACATCCCGACGGCTTTGTTGTAATCGCCAAGAACCTCGTAAGCCCATCAGGCCTTCATCAGGAAAGCTGGTGCGGTAAGCTCATTTTCGCTTGCATTGGCAGCTTTTTTATAAAACTCAGTAGCTTTTTCGGTTTTATCGAGTTGCATGTAGCTGTCGCCGATAGCGCCGTACGCCATCGCCTTTACCAAAATCTCTTTGGTACTGAAATCTTCCAGATGGTTGATGGCTGCCTGGTATTCGCCTTGCTTCAAATAAATAATGCCTGCGTAGTAATGGGCAAGGTTGGCCGACTCAGTCCAGTTATAATCATCGATGATGTCTAGAAAGCCCGGATTGATGCCGTCGCCATTAAGTGCCAGATTGAGCGAATCCTGGTCGAAATATCTTTGTGCCATGAAAATCTCCTCCTGTGCGGTGCGCTCTTTGGGATAGAGATAAAATCGCTGAAATGCAAAAAAAGCAAGAATAATCACTACCAACACACCAATGACGGTAAGTATCGGTTTCTGATGATCCTCAATAAACCGTTCGGTTTTGCTTAACGCTTCCTCAACGGCTTGAATATTTTCCTCTGCTCTCGTGGTTTTTTTAGCCATAACTATTACTTCAAATTTTGAGGTGCAAAAGTATATTTTTTTTGATAGGAAACATTCAGTGCAAACAATTTTTCTTCACTTTTTATTAATTCTTGTTTATCTTGTGGCCTTAATAATGATTATAATATAAACATTAACAAGCTACGCCTTTGATTCTCAACGCTCACTCATATTACAGTCTTCGCTACGGCACCTATTCTGTGGAGGAGCTGGTTGCAGATGCAGCGCGCCATGGCCACGCGGCTCTGGCGCGCACCGACATCAACAACTCTACCGGTGTGGTCGATTTCGTAAAGGCGTGCGGGCAGCAGGGCATCAAGCCTATCGCCGGGATGGAGTGCCGACGCAACGAAAGCGTTCTGTACACCTTGCTGGCGCGCAACAATGCAGGCTTTCGCCAAATCAACGATTTTTACACCCATTACAGCCTCCAAAAACTCGACCTGCCCGATACGCCGTTTGCTTTTGATGATGTGTATGTGGTGTGGCCGCTGGAGCGAGCACCTCAGCGAAAGTTGGAAGAAAACGAATTTGTCGGCGTAAAACCTGCGCAGGTGCGGAAACTCGTAACTTCCTCTTTTGCCGGAAGGCAATCCAAATTGATTGTCTGGACTCCGGTAACGTTCCGCGATCATAACGACTATCTGCTGCATCGCAACCTGCGGGCAATCCACAAAAATACGCTCATCAGCAAACTCACTGCCCCCGATGTGGCTGCGGCAGATGAGATGATGCGAACACCCGACGATCTGCGAAAGCAGTTTGCCGATTATCCCCACCTTATTATCAACACCGAAAAAATCCTGGGCGATTGCTCGATAGATTTTGATTTTAAAACGGTAAAAAACAAACAGGTTTTCACCGATTCGCGCTACAGCGACAAGATGCTGCTCGAAAAATTGGCTATCGACGGCATGAAATACCGCTATGGCGCTGCCGACAAAACCGCTGCCGAACGCATCTGTCATGAACTGGCCATCATCGACAAGCTTGGCTTCTCGTCGTATTTTCTGATGGCGTGGGACATCGTGCGCTACTCGATGTCGCGCGGATTTTATCATGTGGGGCGGGGGAGCGGTGCCAACAGCGTGGTGGCTTATTGCTTAAAGATTACGGATGTCGATCCCATTGAGCTTGACCTCTATTTTGAGCGGTTCATCAATCCCAAGCGTACCAGCCCGCCCGATTTTGATATCGATTATTCGTGGAAAGAACGCGATGAGGTGATCGACTATATTTTTAAACGCTATGGCCGCGAGCACACCGCGCTGATGGGGACGATCTCTACTTTCCGCGACAAATCACCCATCCGCGAAATAGGCAAAGCTTTCGGGTTGCCCAAAGCAGAGATTGATGCGCTGGTAGATTTTCCGGAGCGCCACGGTCAGCAGCACGATAGCGTTACGGCACAGGTGCTTCAGGTAGCTGCCCGCATGACCGATTTCCCCAACCTGCGGAGCATCCATGCCGGCGGGGTGCTCATCTCCGAAGAACCCATCACCAGCTACACCGCGCTGGACATGCCGCCCAAAGGTTTTCCCACCACCCAGTGGGATATGTATGTGGCCGAAGCGCTCGGTTTTGAAAAGATGGACATCCTGAGTCAGCGCGGCATCGGGCATATTAAAGAATGTGCCGACATCATCCGCCGCAACCGCGGCCTGGAGGTGGACGTGCACAGCGTGCCTAAGTTTAAAAAAGACGCTCAGGTGAAAGCGCAACTCAAGCGCGCCGAGACCATCGGCTGTTTTTATATAGAAAGTCCGGCCATGCGCTCGCTGCTCACCAAACTGCGCTGCGACAACTACCTCACGCTGGTGGCCGCAAGTTCCATAGTGCGTCCCGGTGTGGCGCGCTCGGGCATGATGCGCGAATACATTCACCGGTTTCACCATCCCAACGATTTCGAATATTTCCATCCGGTGATGGAAGAGCAGCTTCGCGAAACCTTCGGCGTGATGGTGTATCAGGAGGATGTGCTCAAAGTTTGTCATCACTATGCCGGCCTCGACCTGGCCGAGTCGGATGTGCTGCGCCGCGCCATGAGCGGCAAAATGCGCGGCAAGGCGGAGTTTCAGCGGATTGTAGAACGCTTTTTCGAGAAGTCGCTGCAACTGGGCCGCCCCGAAGCCACCACCAAAGAGGTGTGGCGCCAGGTAGAATCGTTTGCCGGATATGCTTTTTCCAAAGCACACTCGGCATCCTACGCCGTCGAAAGCTTTCAGAGCCTCTACCTCAAGGCGCACTTTCCGCTGGAATTTATGACGGCGGTGATCAACAACTTTGGCGGATATTACAATACATGGGTTTACTTTAACGAAGCGCGCCGCTGCGGCGCTGCCATAGCGCTGCCATGCGTCAACCGCAGCGAGTACAAGACGACCATTTACGGTGAAGAGATTTTTGTGGGATTTATCCACATCCAAAACCTGGAGCAAAAGCTGGCGCTGCGTATCGTCGAAGAGCGTCGCATCCATGGCGTGTATGCCGATCTGGAAGATTTCGTCACCCGTGTGCATCCCGGTATCGAACAGATGATTTTGCTAATACGTACCGGAGCGTTGCGCTTTACCGGCAACACCAAGAGCCGCCTGCTGTGGGAGGCACATCTTTTCTTTGGAAAACGCAAAAACGAAGTCATCCAAAACACGCTTTTCAAAGTAAGCGGCAAGCAGTTTACGCTGCCACAGCTCGACCACAGCAGCGTAGAAGATGCCTATGATGAAATTGAACTCATCGGATTTCCCGTTACCATTACCTATTTCGATTTATTAAAAACCAATTTCCGGGGCGAGATAAAAGCCCGTGAGATGCTGATCCACGTCGGGAAAACTGTGCGCATGCTCGGACAGTTGGTTACACGCAAATATGTAAAAACTGTTCGTGGCGAGATCATGCATTTTGGCACCTTCATCGACGATGAGGGCGAATTTTTCGACACTACTCATTTTCCTAATTCCCTCAGGCAATACAACTTTCAGGGTTACGGTGTCTATCTAATTTTGGGGAAGGTGGAGGAGGAGTTTGGATTTCCCGGTCTGGTGGTGCAAAAAATGGCGCGCCTGCCGGTGGTAGAAGATCCCAGGAGTGGGTGATGAAGAGGTGAGAAATTTATACCTTATTAATACAAGCCAATAAGATTAGGAAATTATTATCAAAACACGTTCGCTACTAAGGTTTTAGAAAACAGGATAAGGTTTTTAGAGGTAAGTAGATAGTTACATATTTTAATTATCTTTGACCCCAATTAAACAAAGGATTCTATGAAATTATTTCAAGGCCAAAACCTCTTAGAGTTTGCTGATCGCTTTAAAACCGATGAAG
>JAAYIU010000158.1 GCA_012523265.1 Bacteroidales bacterium
CTGCAGGCTGCTGAAATGATTGCTGACGAATGGAAAGAGTATAGCAGTTCGCCCCATTTTGACAAAAACCTGATTGCACCCCGCCAGGCTATTCACGTCGGCGAAATACACATCGATGCGCAGGGCATGACTACCGGAGCGGATGCCAACATTGCGCAACGCATCAGCATGGCAGCGGTGCCCGGCGGTGTTGCGTTGTCGGAAGCCGCTTATTCGGCAGTGCAATCGATGCTGCAGGAAACCAAAAAGGCAATCACCGAAATGGATTTGCCTGCCGTTGCAGCGCGTTACACTATTTGTCTTCTGCCCTCCATCGACCCTTCACTTTATCCGCTGAAGCATGCCTCGGTTGCGCCGGCGATCAAAAAAGATTTCGCCATTATAAAACTTAAAAACAGCACGCCTGAAAAATTTTCGGCAATTGACACAATCCTGAGAGCTCTTGGTGTTGCTGTGTTTTTGGATTTTGCTGTAGCTAATATCTACATGCGGCTGCACGGCGTCGATCTGAATAGTTCGATTTTGTTTTTGAGCAACCTCTGGATGTTGCTGTTCAATATTGTAGTAATTGCCGGCATAGTGCAGTGGCTTTTGCGGAGCGCATTGCAAATTAAAGTGAAAGCCTTGTCTGGCGTGGATGCACTGATAGCTTCGGTTGCAGGTAAGTCAGCCGGCGTTAAAATTAAAACAGAAGTAGTGGTAAATAAGAAAGGGGTGAAGTGGCTCAAACTGATGTCGGGCAAAACGGAAATTCGCCTTAGCGGCAATGAGATAGTGCTGACAGGGCACTGGCGTAAGGTACGGCGCATCAAAAAAATATTGAAACACCACAAGGTGTAACGCAGGCAGATGCTTCTAACGGATTACAGCAGCATCTTCGAGATTTCGTCGGTGTTTTCTATCCAAACTTTGCCACCATTAACGGTTGTTAGTTTGATGTTGAAGAGTTTGTCTTTAAGCTTTTTAATCTTGCTGTTTTTATTAATCTCTTCCCACGAAAAGCGTTCGTAGAGTTGTTCGAGAAGCTGGTTTACTGTTTTGCGTTTCATGATTTTTTGCTTTTAAATGTTAATTGTTAAGGGTAATGTGTTCTTACATAAACGCTTACCATGGGTCGAAAAGTATTTTTTGTGGATTCTTACAACCACGAAGTATTTTACAATAATTCACAAGTATGAAAACGAAGACGGGGTTATTATTTGGTTCGTTCAATCCGGTGCACATCGGGCACATGATTGTGGCGGGATACATGCATCAGTTTACCGACCTCGATAAAGTCTGGTTTGTGGTGTCGCCCGAAAACCCTTTGAAAGACAAACGTCAGCTTCTGGCCGGCCACCATCGGCTGGCGATGCTCAAAACCGCCATCCGCGACAATCCCACGCTGGATGTTACCGATATCGAGTTTCAGATGCCGCGTCCCAGCTATACCATCGATACGCTGACAAAGCTTAGCGAGCGCTATCCCGATCATGAACTGGTGCTCATCACCGGCACCGATATTTTAGGCTCGCTTTCGCAATGGAAAAATTACCGGGCACTCCTTGAGTTTTACAAGCTCTACATTTACAACCGCCCTGGCTTCGACAAAAGGGAATTTGCCAGCCACCCATCCATCCATTATTTCGATGCGCCACTCATCGAGGTCTCGTCGCGTTTTATTCGTCAGGCTATCGCTGCCGGCAAAGATGTTCGCTACATGCTGCCTCCGGGCGTATGGGAGTACATCCGCGAAATGCACTTTTACGAAAAGTAGAAACCCCGGTTGTCGGGTGGTCGATGACCAATTTCAAATTTCCCAACCTTTTTCTTTTACACTGTAGAAAACCACTGCCAAAACTCACGAAAAACTGCATTGATATTCGTACAGACGCACGGCCCCCGCTGGGGCGGAGCGTCTCTACTACAGCAAAACAATTGTTTGTCGACGATCGGGGCCTACCGAAACAATGTTGACGGGTGTTTGTGTGTGGGTTTGAATAAAACTGATGTAATCCGCGAAAGCGGCAGGAAATTCATCTTGTGAGGTTATTTCTTCAAGGGATTGCTTCCATCCTTTTATGGATTCATATAGCGGTTTCACCTGGTCTGCCTCAAAAGGCAAGTGGTCGATGGTCTCGTCGTTTAATTTATAATGCGTTGCCACCTGTATTTGCTCAAAAGCATCGAGCACGTCACCCTTGGTCATCACCAGATCGGTGACGCCGTTGAGCATGATGGCGTATTTGAGTGCTGTGAGGTCGAGCCATCCGCATCGGCGCGGGCGTCCGGTAGTTGATCCGTATTCGTGTCCGCGGTCGCGCATCAGTGCGCCTGCCTCGTCGTGCAGCTCGGTGGGGAACGGGCCGCTGCCCACACGCGTACAATAGGCCTTGAAGGTGCCGTACACGCGGCCTACTTTTGAAGGAGCAATGCCCAGGCCAGAGCATACACCTGCCGCGATGGTGTTGGAGGAGGTAACGAAAGGATAGGCGCCAAACTCGATGTCGAGCAGCGTGCCCTGTGCGCCCTCGGCCAGAATGCGTTTGCCGGTGCGCAGGCTGCTGTTGATAAAATGCTCGCTGTCGATTTGATGGTAGGTCTTCAGCAATTCGATGGCATCGAGCCATTGCTTTTCGTAGCTGTCGAAATCAAGGCCGTCGATTTTTATGTTGGCCACCCCGGCGTTGTACGAATCAATGATGCGATGGTGTTTTTCTTTGAGTATCCGATACTGGCTGCTGAAATCGTCTTTGTGAATTTCGCCGACCCGTATTCCCTGGCGTGCAGTTTTGTCGGTGTAGGCGGGGCCGATACCTTTCAGCGTTGAGCCGATACGATTTTCACCCATCGTATTTTCGTACACAGCATCCAGTAGCCGGTGGGTAGGTAATATCAGATGCGCTTTTTTGGAGATGAGCAGATTGTGGTGCGGATTGATGTTTTTGCTCCTGAGCTGCGCCACCTCTTTGCTGAAGATGTAGGGGTCGATGACGACTCCGTTGCCGACGATATTGAGCCGCGAGGCAGCAAATATCCCCGAAGGAATGGTGTGCAAAACGAATTTTAACCCGTCAAATTCGATGGTGTGGCCTGCATTAGGGCCTCCTTGAAACCGCGCGATGATGTCGTAACGGGATGCAAGCACATCCACGATTTTACCTTTGCCTTCGTCGCCCCATTGCAACCCCAGCAGTACGTCAACTTTCATATTTTTTTTGGTTTTGTGATAAAATAATTATGCAAAGCCGATTTTCTACAAAAGTATCCGATCAACTTTGCATAACAAGTTTAGAACTTATCCGGTTCGGGCCGGATTATGCCGTAATTTTCTTGCGTCCCGGCAGCTTCATGGTTTTAACAGAGCGCCTGCTGCAGTGGCCATAAAAGGTAAGCGAATGATGCGTAATTTTCACACCCAGTTTTTTTTCTACCTCCTTTTGTATCTGCTGTATGCGCTCATCGTAAAACTCGATCACCTCACTGTTGTCCAGGCAAATAAAGTGGTCGTGCTTATTGAAATTGAAGGTGCGCTCGAATTGTGCGCAGTTGTTGCCAAATTGGTGCTTGGTCACCAGATTGCAGTTTAGCAGCAGCTCGATGGTATTGTAAAGTGTGGCACGACTCACGCGGTATTTATTGTTTTTCATGCGGATGTAGAGCGACTCGACGTCGAAGTGACCCTCTGTTTTATATATCTCTTCAAGAATGGTGTAACGTTCGGGGGTTTTACGGTGACCTTTGCTTTCGAGATAGTCCGTAAAGATAGTAGCCTCTTCTGTTGCGTAATATTCGATGCTATTTTTTTTGTCCATATGCCTCTGATTTTGCCACAAAAATAATTGTTTTTCTTTATTATTTAGTATGAATAAAAATAAAGTCGGGCAAGCCTCGAAATGCTCGGGTGGTGCCGGATGCGATGACGATAAAAAATTAACGTGTTTATCAGGAGGGATTCAGGCGGCTGATTTTTTTGATCGCCTTAATTTTTTTCAGGTCAGAAATCAGGTCGTTAAGTTGCTTGGTATCGTTCACATAAAGCATGATAATACCTTCGGATACCTCGGCGGAGCTTTGCAGGTTAAAGCTTCTGATTTTGAGCTTGTGGCGGTTGGAGATGATGTCAGAAATCTGATAAATGAAGCCTATTTTGTCGATGCTTTTAAATTCGATTCCTGCCAGAAAGAGGATGGTTTCTTTTTCGTTCCATTTGGCTTTCACAATACGGTTGCCAAAACGCGCCATGGTCTCCTGTGCATTTTTACAACTTACCCGGTGGATCATCATGGGTTTTTTCGGATTTATCAGCCCGATGATGTCGTCGCCGGGAATGGGGTTGCAGCAGGTCGCTATTTTGTATTTGAGGTCGGTGCTGTCGCTCAGCAGCACCTCCTCGGGCTTGTTGCGTATGATGAGGCTGATATCCTCTTCGTCGGGTTTGGTTTCCTGACGGCTGCGGCTGAAAGGATTCAACGCATTGTACCATTGGCTGCGCTGCGTTTTCTGGCAGCAGGCCTTAAGTTCTTTAAGTCCTACTTTTTCTTTGGCCACATCATAGTATAAATCTATCAGGCTGTTCTTGCCCAGAAATTCCTGAAGCTGGCGGATGTTTTGTTTGCCGGGTTCTATTTCCAGCTCTTCGAAGAGTTTGCGCAGCTTACGCAATCCAATGCTGTAGTATTTTTTCTTCTCCTCCTTCAGCGCTTCTTTGATGTAGTTTTTGGCGCGTGCCGTCACCACAAAGTCGAGCCACTCGGATTGCGGACGTTGTTTTTTGCTGGTAATAATTTCCACCTGATCGCCGCTTTTGAGCACGTGCTTCAATGGCACCAGCGCCAGGTTTACCTTGGCTCCCAGGCTGTGATTTCCTATCTCGGTGTGGATGTTAAAGGCAAAGTCGAGCGCTGTGGCGCCCACCGGAAGTTTCACCATGTCGCCTTTGGGCGTGAAGGTGTAGATTTCTTCGCTGTACAAGTCCAGTTTGAAGTCGTCGAGAAAGTCGAGCGCGTCGTGTTCAGGATTTTGAAACTGCTCTTTGATTTTTGTCAACCAATGCTCCACCACATTGTTTTCGTCGCTGTTTTCATTTTTATAAAAATGATGCGAAGCGTATCCGGTTTCAGCAATCTCGTGCATGCGCTGCGAACGAATCTGTATTTCCACCCATTTTCCCAGGTGGCTCATCACGGTGGTATGCAAGGCTTCATAGCCATTGGCTTTGGGTATCGAAATCCAGTCGCGGATGCGAGCGTGCCTGGGTTTGTAGATTTCGGTGATAAGTGAGTAAACCTTCCAACAGTCGAGC